>NZ_JBVAPG010000090.1:0-34619 GCF_055413685.1 Bradyrhizobium sp. LeoA1Lang
AACGGCGGCGAAATAAAACCCGAGCCCGAATCAAATGGATGTTCACAACCGACAAAGCTCGCGCCAAACTCGGCCGCGCCTATCCAGCCACCCCCAAAGAGTCAAAATCACTGTGATAGACCACTAGGTGGATCGAGACTGGAGCAGCACCATGAGCATAGCCGAAGTCTACGACCTGCCGGTTGCGCGGAAGCGGCTGGTGCCGCCCTGTCCGCCGCGCGCGCCGGACGACTTGTCCGCCTTCAGGCGCATGACGCTGATCAGCCGCAGCCCGATCGAAAGCTGGAGCCAGCGCGCCTATGAGGAGGAGATCGTCCGCGGCCGCTTCTTCGGCCACAGCAGCTTCATCCTCAACACGCCGGATGCGATCAGGCATGTGCTGGTCGACAATTACGAGAATTATACGCGCACGCCGACCGCCTTCCGGGTGTTGCGCCCGATGCTCGGCGAAGGTCTCCTGATCGCCGAAGGCCGCGCCTGGAAACACCAGCGCCGCACGCTCGCGCCGGCCTTCACGCCGCGCGCGATCACGACGCTGGTGCCGCACATGGTCGCCGTGACCGACGAGACCATCGGAAAGCTCAAGGCCGCCAGCCATGGTCCGGTGGACCTTCGCGAGACGATGCAGCGGATGACGCTCGAGATCGCGGGCCGCACCATGTTTTCGTTCGGCATGGATCGCCATGGCGGCACCTTGCGCGATTTCGTCATGGAATATGGCGAGCGGCTGGCGCGGCCGCGCTTCCTCGACATGCTGCTGCCGTTGAGCTGGCCGAGCCCGCAGGATTTTGCGCGCGCCCGCTTTCGCAAGCGCTGGACCGGCTTTGTCGCCATGCTGATGGCGGAGCGCCGTGCCGCCGGCAAGAAGAGCGATGCGCCGCCGCGCGATCTGTTCGACCTCATGGTTGCGGCACGCGACCCCGAGACCGGGCAGGCCTTCACCGACGCGCAGCTCGGCGACGAGATCGCGACCATGATCCTTGCCGGCCATGAGACGACGGCAACCGCGCTGTTCTGGGCGCTCTATCTGCTTTCGCTCGATCCGGCGACGCAGGAGGATCTCGCCGCCGAGGTGAAGGCGGTCGCCGCAGGCGGTGGGCTCGAGATCGAGCGGCTGAAGTTCACCCGCGCCGTCATCGAGGAGACCATGCGGCTCTATCCGCCGGCCTTCCTGATCGCGCGCGCCGCGGCGGGGGCGGATACGATCGCCGGCATGCCCGTGAAAAAGCACGACGTGGTGCTGATCGCGCCGTGGCTGCTGCACCGGCATGAGAAGCTCTGGCACGATCCGGCGGCGTTCGTGCCGTCGCGCTTCATGGCCGGCACGCCGCCCGATCGCTTTGCCTATCTGCCGTTCGGCGTCGGTGCACGGGTCTGCATCGGCGCGCATTTCGCAATGGTCGAGGCGACGCTGGCGCTGGCGAAACTGATCGGCGCGTTCCGTGTCTCGCTGGTCGACCGGCAGCCGGTGATGCCGGTCGGGGTCGTGACGACCCAGCCCGACCGCTCGCCGATGTTTACGATCAAGCCGAGATAACCAGACCTTGCGTTCCGGCGCGGGTCATCTCATTTAAGGTTCCGCCATGAGCGATACGCAGGCCCAGTTCGCAGTGTTGAAACAAACGGCCGATCCGGCCGTCGTTGACGAAATCGCGCGGCTGATTGCCGATGGCCATGATCGCGATCTCAACCGCATCAACCTATTGGACTTCGCCGGGCGTACCGGGCTCGACGAGGAAAAGGTCATTTCCGGTTTCCTCCACTCGTCACGGCTCGGCCTGTTCGACATGAGCTGGAACGTGCTGTGTCCTGGCTGCGGCGGGGTGCTCGATGCGCACTCGACGCTGAAATCGCTGCGTCACGACGATTATAATTGCGCGCTCTGCGCCGCCGGCTACGAGGCTTCGGTCGACGAAATGGTCGAGGTCGCCTTCACCGTCAGCCCACGAGTCCGCCGCATCGGCGCGCATGATCCCAACACGCTGCCGATCTGGGAATATGTGCGGCAGATGTTCTGGAGTTCGGGTGTCGACATCAACGACGAATCGTTTTCGCGCCTGATCAACGAAGCGACGCTCGAGGCGCTCGAACTGCCGGCCGGCGAGAAGGCGATCCTGTCGCTGAACTTGCCCAACCAGTACGTCATCGTGTTCGAGCCGGTGACGCATTCGGCCCACTTCATTGACATTCAGGGCGAGCCGACCACCGATCGCCAGCAGCTTTCAATCGTCTACAACAAGCTGAAGGCACCGACAGGCACGACGGTGCTGCGACCAGGGCCATTGCGACTTTCGCTGGAAAATCAGGCCGGCGTCCGCGTGCTGCCATCGGTCTGGATCGCCGGCGACGCGCTGCACAAGATGCTGGGCAGGCGCAAGCCGATCCTCACCGCGAAGCGGATGCTGAGCAACCAGACCTTCCGTGACGTCTTCAAGGCTGACAATCTCAACGTCGACCAGCGATTGAAGATCACCTCACTGACTTTCCTGTTCACGGATCTCAAGGGCTCGACCGCGCTTTATGAGCGGGTCGGCGACCTCGCCGCTTTCGATCTCGTGCGTGCGCATTTCCATGCGCTGCTCGATATCATCGCTTCCGAGCACGGCGCGGTGGTGAAGACCATTGGCGATGCCGTGATGGCGACCTTCATCAAGCCTGAACATGCGCTCGCCGCCGGCCTGCGCATGCGCGCGGCGATGAAGCGGCTCAACGACGAGCGCGGCAAGGAGGACCTGATCGTCAAGATCGGAATTCACGAAGGCCCGTGCCTCGCAGTGATGCTCAACGAGCGCCAGGATTATTTCGGCCAGACCGTCAACATCGCCGCGCGTGTGCAGAGCCTGTCGACCCAGCAGGAGATCCACATCACTGCGCCGGTGATCGATTCGCCGGAAGTGCTCTCCATTCTGAAGAACGCGGAGATCCGGCCGATCCAGAAGGAAGCGGCACTGCGCGGCATCGCCGACAAGATGGTCGTGTACGAGATACCCTGATCCGCTGGCCTCAACCGTCATTGCGAGCGAAGCGAAGCAATCCATGTCTCCGCAAGTGGTGAGATGGATTGTTTCGCTCCGCTCGCAATGACGGCGAACTTGGCCTTACCGGCGCCCAGATTGCCTAAACGTAATGCAGGCCGCAGAACCGGCGCGATTGCGCGGGTCAGGTTTCCACGCCATATAGGTCCCATCCACTGTCAATCGATAGAGGCGTTGATGCTTGACGGACTTCGCCAATTCATTGCCGATATTGTGTCGCCCGATGCACAAGCGGATCGGGCGTTCGATGACAATGATTATCGTCTTGCCGCCACTGCGCTGCTCGTCCACGTCGTCTCGATCGACGGCGAGCCGAGCGCGAACGAGAAGCGCAAACTGCACAGCCTGATCGAAAGCCGCTTTGGACTCGATCGCGGCACCGCGGACAAATTGATCGCTTCCGCAACGCGGATCGAAGGCGAGGCGGTCGATCTCTATCATTTCACGAGCGTCATCATGCGGCAGGTCAACGAAGAGGGCCGCCTGCGCATCGTCGAGATGATGTGGGAGCTGGTTTATGCCGACGGCCAGGTCAGCGAGTTCGAGGACAACGTGGTGTGGCGCGCGGCGGATCTCCTGGGTGTTTCCTCGCGCGATCGCATCGATCTGAAGCGCCGCGTAGCCGAAAAGCAGGCGAGCCTGCCCCGGGGTCCCTGGGGCGTTGCCGACGCGGCAATCTGACACGGCGTTCGCGGGCTGTTCGCTTCAGCGTGCAGATGACGAAACTTTAATGTGCATCGCGCAAACCGGCCGGTTGCGCGATAAGCCCCAAAAATGATGCATTCCGATCGCGAACGCGGCCGGCGCTGCATGCGGATATGCCCGCGGGTGGCTTGCGCCCGACCACAAGCCTATGCTCTCGTCCGGCCGTTCGTAACGGGCCCTGTGATTCATTAAGAGCATTCGATCGTGACCGAGTGTGTGACGCTGATTACCGGTGCATCGGCGGGCATAGGCGCCGAGCTGGCGCGAGTTTTCGCATCCAACGGTCATCGTGTGGCGTTGGTGGCGCGCCGCATCGATCGCCTCACGGCGCTCGCCAGTGAAATCGCCGCCAAGGGCGGCGCGGCGGCGATCGTGATTCCCTGCGACCTCGAGCAGTCAGATGCCGGCGACAAGATCGCCACCGCGCTGGCCGAGGCCGGCGTCGAGGTCGAATATGTCGTCAACAATGCTGGCTTCGGCGTGTTCGGCTACGCGAACAAGCGCGACCGGGCCGACCAGCTCAACATCATCAACGTCAACATCCGCACGCTGACCGATCTGTCGCTGCGATTTGCCGATTCGCTGATCCGCCATCGCGGCGGCATCCTCAATGTCGGTTCGATCGCGGGCTTCCTGCCGGGGCCGGGCATGGCGGTCTATTACGCTTCCAAGGCCTATGTGCTGTCGTTCACGGAGGCGCTGCGCAAGGAGCTCGAGCCGCACGGCGTCCGTGTCACCCTGGTCTGTCCGGGGCCGGTGCCGACGGAATTCCAGGCCCGCGCCGGGTTCGCGCCGGGATTTGACTCCGCGATCCTCAACGTCTCGGCGGCGGAGGTCGCGCGACAGGCCTATGGCGGCTTGATGGCGAACAAGCGCGCGGTGCTTCCCGGCCTCATCAAGTTCGTGCCGCTCCTGCTCCGATTTTTCCCACGCTCCTTCATCCTGACGGCAGTCGGCGGTTTCCAGTTGCGCCGGCGCTGACGCAAATCAAAACGCTCCAATCTGGCCCGCGATTTGCTTTCAAATTTTCGATGAGTTGGCGTGAACTCACCCGAAATTAAGAATCGCTTAGGTATGCTGCCAGCTTTGCTGCATGCCGCTTGAGGTCGATGTCGTCACGGTCTGAAAAAGCCAATGTCGTGCTGCCTCTCCCCGGTGGAAGGCGCGCGGCCGTCACCCCAACCGGACCTGCCTCCCTGCTGCCGGTCCTGATCGTCCTGCACCAGGAGACTTCCAAGCCCGGCCGCGTCGGCAACGCCTTGTGCGCGCTCGGCCATCCCCTGGATATCCGCCGCCCGCGGTTTGGCGATGCGCTTCCCGAGACGCTTGACGAGCACGCGGGCGCCATCATCTTCGGCGGCCCGATGAGCGCCAATGATGGCGACGATTTTGTGCGGCGGGAGATCGACTGGATCGAGATTCCGCTGCGCGAGCAACGGCCGTTTCTCGGCATCTGCTTGGGGGCCCAGATGCTCGCCAAGCAGCTCGGCGCGAGCGTCGCGCCGCATCCGGAAGGCCGCGCCGAGATCGGCTATTATCCGATCCGCCCGACCGAAGCAGGCCGCGCGCTTTGCCCCTATTGGCCGCAGCAGGTCTACCACTGGCACCGCGAGGGATTCGAACTGCCTGATGGCGCCGAGCTTCTCGCCGAGGGCGGCGACTTTCCGGTGCAGGCGTTCAGGTACGGACACGCCTTCGGCTTCCAGTTCCATCCTGACGTCACCTACGCGATGATGCATTGCTGGACCACGCGCGGCGGCGACCGCCTGGATTCGCCCGGCGCGCGCCCACGCCATCAGCATTTTGCCGACCGCGCCGTCTATGACGCGGTCGAGCGGGCGTGGCTGAAGCATTTCATGAATGACTGGCTTGCGCGCGTGCCGATGGCGGCGATGTCGGAGGCTGCGGAGTAGGGGGTGGTCGCGCGAGCGATGCTGGTTGGCAGGTTAGTTCGTGGACAAAAAGCCCGTCTCGCCCGTTGGGCTTCGCCGGGCACCACGCTTCGCCCCTCGGGCTCTGCGCGGCTGCGCCACGCGTAGCCCGAAGGGCGAAGCGTGGTGGAGCCAGGCGGGATCGAACCGCCGACCTCATCATTGCGAACGATGCGCTCTCCCAGCTGAGCTATGGCCCCGTCCAGACCGGTCCGTGCTGAGCAATGCGGCCGGCAATCGGCGCCATTTACCGTCCGGCCCAAGCCCAAGTCAAGAACAGTAAACGCCCGGTTTTTGGCCACCTTGGTCCGGAAGTTCCCTTGTTTGTGCAGGGGCGAACCGATATTTAGCTCACTGTCCCACCTGCGAGCCCCCACCACATGCGCGCCATTCTCGACATCGTCATCATTGTCCTTGACCTCTATGTCTGGCTCCTGATCGCCGCTGCCATCCTGTCGTGGCTGGTCGCGTTCAATGTCGTGAACACGCGTAACCAGTTCGTATCCGCGGTGGCCGAGTTCCTGTACCGGATCACGGAACCGGTGCTGGCGCCGATCCGGAAGATCATGCCGAATCTGGGCGGGCTCGATATCTCGCCGATCATCGTCATTCTGCTCATCATGTTCATCGAGCGGGTGATCATGTACTACGTCTATCCCAACGTGATCTGAGCGCCTTCGGCCGGTGAGCGACCCTTGGCACAGCTCCCTTGGCGCTATTCCACCGATGGCATCAGCGTCGCACTGCGTGTGACGCCCCGCGGCGGCCGCGACGATATCGATGGGATCGAGACGCTGTCGGACGGCCGCAGCGTGGTGAAGGTCCGGGTCCGCGCCATCGCCGACGGCGGCGAGGCCAATCGGGCGGTGACGGAACTGCTCGCCAAGGCGCTGGCCGTGCCCAAGGGACGGGTGAAGATCCTCTCGGGCGCCACGTCGCGGCTCAAACAGGTGGCGATCGAGGGCGATCCGCGACAGCTCGGCGAGACCTTGCGTCAACTGACCGCATTCAACGCGAAGGACTGAGATGACGGCTCACATCATCGACGGAAAAGCCATTGCAGCCGACCTCCGCGCACGCGTCGCGGAAGAGGTTGCCCGCGTCAAGCGCGAGCAGGGGCTGGTGCCGGGGCTGGCGGTGGTCCTGGTCGGCAATGATCCCGCGAGCGAGGTCTATGTCCGCAGCAAGCACACGCAGACGCAGGCTGCCGGCATGGCTTCGTTCGAGCACAAGCTGCCGGCCGACGTCGCGCAGGCCGATTTGCTGGCGCTGATCGGCAAGCTCAACCGCGACCCGGCGGTGCACGGCATCCTGGTGCAACTGCCGCTGCCGAAATCGATTCACACCGAAACCATCATCAATGCCATCGATCCGGCCAAGGACGTCGACGGCCTGCATCCGAACAATGCCGGGCGGCTCGCTGGCGGCTTTGCCGCGCTGTCGCCCTGCACGCCGCTCGGCTGCATCATCCTGACCAAGAGCGTGCACGCCTCGCTCGAAGGCATGAATGCGCTCGTGATCGGCCGCTCCAACCTGGTCGGGCGTCCGCTGGTGCAGTTGCTCCTGAACGAGAATGCGACAGTGACGATCGCGCATTCGCGCTCGCGCGATCTGCCGAAGCTCGCTGCCGGCGCCGACCTGCTCTATGCGGCAGTCGGCAGGCCCGAGATGGTGCGCGGCGACTGGATCAAGCCGGGCGCGACCGTGATCGATGTCGGCATCAACCGCATTCCGGTACAGGGCGGCAGGCCGCGGCTGGTCGGCGACGTCGCCTATCAGGAGGCGCTCAAGGTCGCCGGCGCGATCACGCCGGTGCCGGGCGGTGTCGGGCAGATGACGGTGGCGTGCCTTTTGGTGAACACGCTCCGCGCCGCTTGCGCCATCGCCAAACTGCCGGCGCCGGGGGTTTAGGCAAACGCCGTCATTCCGGGGCGTCCGAAGGACGAGCCCGGAATCCATTGCTCCACCGGCGCCTGCGGCCCGATGGATTCCGGGCTCGATGCTTCGCATCGCCCCGGAATGACGGCTGGAATGCTTATCCCGCGCTGTTCTCGATGAATCGCTGATAGAACCGGATCATGTCGGCATAGCCCTCGATGCTGAGGCGTTCGTTGGTGCCGTGGAAGCGCTTCAGGTCCTCGCTGTTGGCGCGTACCGGGGAGAAGCGGAAGATGTTGTCGGTGATCCCGGCATAGTGCCGCGAATCAGTCGCGGCGATCATCAGGCCGGGCGCGACGATGACGTCAGGATAAATCTCGCGGATGGTGCGGTTGAGCGTCTGGTAGGACGCGCCGGCCGTGCCGGTCACCGGCGGCGGATCGGTGTTGCCGGGGAACGGCTTGATCGAGATGCGATCGTTGCCGATGGTGGAGCGGACATGATCGGTCACGCTCGCCTGGGTGTCGCCGGGAAGCAGGCGGAAATTGACGGTCGCCTCGGCGCGGCCGGGCAGCACATTGTCCTTGTCGCCGGCATTGAAGATGGTGAGCGCGGTAGTGGTGCGGACCATCGCTTCCGTCGGCCCGGTCTTCGCGAATTCGCGCAGGAGCAGCGGCTTGAACAGCCAGAGATTCGACAGGATCACGCGGTTGACGCCGTTCATCTCGGGCGCCAGCGTGTCGAACATCTCCGACACCGTGGCGCGGATCTGCATCGGCAGGCGGTGATCCTCGAGCCTTGTGAGCGCCGCGCTCATCATGCCGATCGCGGTCTCGCGCGGCGGCATCGAGGAGTGGCCGGGCGTCGCCTGCGCCGACAGCACCAGCGTGGCATAGCCTTTTTCCGCGACGCCGATCAGGGCAGCCGGCTTGGCAAGCCCTTTCATGATGCCGTCGGTGATGAGCAGGCCCTCGTCGAGCACGAAGTCGAGCTTGATCCCGCGCGAGGCGAGTGTCGCGGCGATCACCTTCGCGCCGCGGGTGCCCGCGACCTCCTCATCATGGCCGAAGGCGAAATAGATCGTCCGCTTCGGCTGAAAGCCTGCTTTCGCCAGCGCCTCGGCGGCCTCCAGCATCGAATAGAGGTTGCCCTTGTCGTCCCAGGAGCCGCGGCCCCAGATATACCCGTCGGCAATCACGCCGTCATAGGGTGGCTGCTGCCAGTCCTTGTCGGTGCCGGGCGCGACCGGCACCACGTCCTGATGCGCGAGCAGGGCGATCGGCTGTGCCCGCGGATCGCTGCCTTCCCAGGTGTAGAGCAGGCTCAGGCCGGCGATGACCTCGCGCTTGGCCGCGGCATGAAACGTCGGGAAGCTTTTCTCGATATGCGCCTGCATGCCGCGCAGCGCCTGGGCATGCTGCTCGGGCTTCTCGAAGCTCGAGATCGTCTTGAAGCGGATCGCCTCGGCCAGCCGGGTGGCGGCGGCTTCCGCATCAATGGCTTCGCGCGGGATGGCAGCGACCTGGAGCTGCCGCGAGCCGCGACTGAACACATTGAAGGCGAGCACACCGGCAAGGACGAGAGCCGCTGCAACCAGGAGCAGCAGGGCCTTGCCGATGATCTTGATGAGCCGGCGCAATCGTTCCCCCTCGACACTCCCATGCCCCGGAGGCGCCGCACTGCGCGTACGGGACGCGGCTAGAGCATATCCGGTCCTGATTGAATCAGAACCGAAGCTCTAGATTGTTGTTTTTGACGCGTTTTCTTCACGCGAACCGGTATCCACTTCGCTCGAAAACGCTCTAGCTATTTCTTCGCGCGTGCGATCCCTTCGGTGATCAGCCTGCGCGCTTCATCGGCATCGCCCCAGCGCAGCAGCTTCACCCATTTGCCTTTCTCGAGATCCTTGTAGTGCTCGAAGAAATGCTGGATCTGGTCCAGCGTGATCTGCGGAAGGTCGCTGTAGTTCTTCACCTTGTCGTAGCGCTGGGTGAGCTTCGACGACGGTACCGCGAGGATCTTCTCGTCACCGCCGGCTTCGTCCTCCATCAGCAGCACGCCGACCGGCCGCACGCTCATCACCGCGCCCGGCACGATGGCGCGGGTGTTGACGATCAGGACGTCGCAGGGGTCGCCGTCGTCGGACAGCGTGTGTGGGATGAAGCCGTAATTGCCGGGATAGCGCATCGGCGTATAGAGGAAGCGGTCGACCACCAGCGTGCCGGCTTCCTTGTCCATTTCATACTTGATCGGCTCGCCGCCGACCGGCACTTCGATGATGACGTTGACGTCATGCGGCGGATTCACTCCGATCGATACCGCATCAATACGCATAGAGAACTCCGTGATTGCCAGCACAGGTGCGCCGGGCAGGACCAGTGATTGCTGCTGTCATACGCGGGCTGGGCCCGCCCATCCATCTAACTTTCGAGGAAAAATGATGGATTTTTGGGCCATTGGTTGACGCGCGCCCGTGGCGCTGTCCCGGAGACGCCCCCAGCCTCAGTTGGTCCAGGCAAAAGCGACCTTGTCGAGCGATTTCGGCCCGAACCTTTCGGAGGAGCGCGCCACCATGCGGCCGCCAAGCGCGCGATAAAACTCCGTGGCCGGATCGTTGTCGGACAGTGCCCAGACCACCATGCTCTTCAGCCCGCTCTGCGCGAGGTCGCGGCGGGCGGCGTTGAACAGGCGGCGGCCGAAGCCAAGGCCCTGGAATTCCGGCCGCAGATAGAGTTCGTAGATCTCGCCTTCGAAGTGCAGGCTGCGGGCGCGGTTGCGGCCGTAATTGGCGTAGCCTGCGATCTTGTCCCCGAACACCAGCACGCTGACGCGGCTGCCCTTGCGGATCGCACTGTCCCACCAGTGCGGGCCGCGCCGGTTGATCAGCTTTTCCAGTTCGGCGCCCGGGATGATGCCCTGATAGGCTGAACGCCAGGCTTCGTCATGCGTAGCCGCCACCGCGGCTGCATCCGCAACCTTGGCCGGCCGGACCTCTATCAGGGTTGTGCTCATGGTCCAATCAAAGCAAGTCGGCGCGCCGCCTTCAAGCTCTATCGTTAATTATCGGTTAACCTGTGGATTTTCTGCATCAGTTTTCGAATGACTTGTACCGAAAGAGGACAGTGCGAGCTTCAATCGGCCAGTTCGTGATGCGGGGGCAGGCTGGCGTCACGCTGATGACATATGGTCAGCAAGCGTGTCGTGAAAAACTGCGCCCGGGATTGATTCGCGAGATCGTCTTTCGGCGAATCCTGTTTGCCCAGCATGGTCGCGTCAGGCCAAGGATGCATTCACTTAAAGTGATTTTCGCGCTGCTTGTTGCCGCGGCGCTCGGCTCCGGGGCAGCTCCGGCGCAACCCGTCTTGGGGGCGCAAGGCGAGGAGGGTGAGCCGAACCGGCGGCAGCAGTGGCTGGTGCCGTCGCCCGATCCCGCGCGGCCGGCGCGCGCCCTGCTGTTTCGCCCGCCGGGCGCAGGGCCGTTTCCGCTGGCGTTGGGCGCGCATGCCACGACGCAGAACGTGTTGCGTCGGGCACAGATGCCGCAGCCCGAATACCGCCCGCTGGCCGGCTTTCTGGTCGCACGCGGTTTTGCCGTGCTGGTGCCGGAGCGGATGGGCCATGGCGCCACAGGCGGAACATACCTGGAAGACCAGGGCGGCTGCGACGAGGCGGATTATTCACGCGCGGCTCGGGCTACCGCCGGGCAGATCAGGCTCGCACTCGATTACCTCAGCGACCAGCCTTTCATCTGGAAAAATCACGCTATCGTCATCGGCCATTCCGCCGGTGGCTGGGGGGCGCTGGCGCTTGCCGCTGAGAGCCCCAATGGCGGCTCTAAGAGCATCTTGCCGATCATCGCCTTCGGGCCGGGGCGCGGCGGCCGCTTCAATGATTTTCCGAACCAGGTTTGCGCGCCGCATACCCTGCTCGCTTCCGCGGCAGAGTTCGGCCGTGGCGCGAAGGTGCCGGTGACATGGCTCGTTGCCGCCAATGACAGTTATTTTTCGCCGGCGCTGTCGCGCCAGCTTGCCGATGCCTTTCGCGAGGCCGGTGGGCGGGTGGATTTTCATATTGGCTGCCCGAAAGCGAGAATGGCGTTAAGCTCGCCACGGCAGAACTCGACCGCGCGCTGAGAGCGCGGCCTGCCGCTGCGGTCAGGAAGCGATGACGCTCTATTTCCTCGTCAAATATCTGCATGTGCTCGGCGCCATCGTCATCCTCGGCACCGGCACGGGCATCGCCTTCTTCATGCTGATGGCGCATCGCAGTGGCCATGCCGATTTCATCGCGCGCACGGCGACGACGGTGGTGATCGCCGATGCGGTATTCACGCTGACGGCGGTATTGTTGCAGCCGGTGACCGGCGGGCTGTTGATGCAGATGTCATCGACTTCGCTTACCGAGGGCTGGCTGCTTGCCTCGCTCGGGCTCTATGTCGTCGCAGGAGCCTTCTGGGTGCCCGTGATCTTCATGCAGATCGAGATGCGCGATCTCGCGAGGCTGGCGGCGGAGAAAAGCGAGAGGCTGCCGCCGCGCTATTTCGCCCTGTTCCGCCGCTGGTTTCTGTTCGGCATTCCCGGCTTCGGCTCGGTGATGCTGATTCTCTGGCTGATGATTGCAAGACCGTTTTAGGGGCAGGATGAGTGATCGCAGGATACTTGTGCTCGGTGCATCCGGGCTGATCGGCCGCTTCGTCACCGATGATTTGCGCATCCGAGGTTTCCAGACGATCGGGATCGCGCGCCGTTTTGCACCCTCGCAGAGGGGCAACTCCCTCGACCTGGAATTGCCGGTCATGACGCTGGATGCGGCGGCGCTGGCGCGATTGTTGCGGGAGCGCGAGGTCGATGTCGTCGTCAATTGCCTCGGCGTGCTGCAGGACGGTCCGGGCAGCGATACCGGCGCGGTGCACAGAGATTTCGTCGCGCGGCTGTTGGCTGGGATACGCGACAGCGGCCGCGCGATGCGGCTGGTGCACATTTCGATTCCCGGCGTGGCCAAGGACGACCACACCGCGTTCAGCGTGACCAAGCGCGAGGCCGAGCGATTGATCGCCGAGTCGGGTATTCCTCACGCGATCCTGCGGCCGGGCTTCGTGGTGGCGCCGGCGGCCTATGGCGGCAGCGCGATGCTGCGCGCGCTGGCGGTGCTGCCGGTCGATCTGCCACAGAAGGATGCGGCGACACCGTTTCAGCCGATCGCGGTGGAGGATATCGCCGCGACCATCGCCTGGCTTGCCGAGCGCGATATCGCCGATCCCGCAGCGAACGCCGTCACCTGGGACCTGATGCAGCCGCAGCCGGTCACGCTCGGCGGCGTGATCAAGCAGTTCCGCTTTTCATTCGGCACCGCCGACACGCCGCGCCTGACGCCGCCCGCGTTCATGATCGATCTCAGTGCGAAGCTCGGCGATCTCGTCAACCGGCTCGGCTGGATGCCGCCCCTCCGCTCCACGGCCATCGCTGAACTCCGTCGCGGCGTCACCGGTGATCCCAGCGCTTGGATGGCGGCGACGGGTATCGTGCCAAGGACGTTGGCGGAGGTGGTCGGCCAGCGCTCGGCGACCATCCAGGACAAATGGTTCGCGCGGCTGTTCCTGATCAAGGCGCTGGTGATCGCGAGCCTGGTGCTGTTCTGGGTCGCCTCGGGCTTCATCGCGCTGTTCGTCTCCTACGATGCCGCGGCCGGCATCCTGAGCGCGCGCAACTTTCCGCCGGCGCTGGTTGGGCCGTTCACGGTGCTGACCAGCCTGATGGATATGAGCATCGGCGTCCTGATCGCTTTCCGCCGCACCGCCGCCTTCGGTCTGATCGCGGGCATCATGGCCTCGCTCGGCTATATGATCGGCACCGCGATCCTGACGCCCGATCTCTGGATCGAGCCGCTCGGCGCACTCGTGAAGACGGGACCCGCGATCGTGCTGATGCTGGTGGCTTTGGTGATACTCGATAACAGATGATGAACTGGCCCGACGATGACGTGATCCTCTATGACGGCGTGTGCATCTTCTGCTCGCGCTGGGTCCGCTTCGTCATCGCGCGCGACTCGGACCGCCGCTTCCGCTTCACGCCGATCCAATCGGATTATGGCACGCGGCTGGCACGGGCATTCGGTATCGATCCCGCCGACCCCGACACCAACGCCGTCGTGCACGGCGGCGTCGCCTATTTCAAATCCGACGCCGCGCTGACGGTGCTGAGCCACCTGCCGGGCTGGCGCTGGACGACAGCGCTGTTCGCGGTGCCAAAGCCGCTGCGCGACGCCGTCTACAATCTCATCGCCCGCAACCGCTACCGCATCTTCGGCAAATACGACACCTGCTTTGTGCCGGATGCGGAGACGCGGGCGCGGGTATTGGAATGATGCTCTCTCCCGTCATTGCGAGCGCAGCGAAGCAATCCACGCCTCCGCAGGTGGTGAAATGGATTGCTTCGCTGCGCTCGCAATGACGGAGTGTGCAGTTAGCGCTTCGCCTTTGACGCCAGCACTTCCTTCGCCGCGCGCTCGCCACTGTCTCGCGCGCCATGTGCGGTGGAGAAGAAGTTCGGCGAGGTCGCTTCACCCGCGAAGAACAATCGTCCATCGACAGGCGCGGCCAGCACGGCGCGTTTGTCTGCATGGCCGGGGAGTGCGTGCGAATAGGCGCCGCGGGCGAAGGGATCGTGCGCCCAGCGGGATTCCGTGAGCGGCGTCAGCTTGCGCCGGATGTCGTTGCCGAGGAAGCCCGCGATTTCGTCGATGCTGTGCGCGGCAAAGGCGCGGTCGCCGGCATCTTCCAGCTCTCTTGCAAACCGGCCGCCGAAAAAGCCTTCGATGCAGGGCTGGCCGAACGGGCGGATGTGATAGGTGCCCATCTCCGTGCGCATGCTGGCGCCGCGCAAATTGCCTTCCTTCGGAAAGGCGTCCGCATCCGCGAGCGCCAGCACCACCTTGTCGTCGACGCCAAGCGGCAGTCCGCGCGCGGCGTCGACCTTTGCCGGCAGCGCCGGCGAGAAGCGGATCGCTTCATCCGCGATCAAATTGGTCGGCACGGTCACGATCACGTGGTCGGCCGCAAGCGTGCCCAGCGACGTTTCGAGGCGCAAGCGTTTTCCGGAATGGTCGATCAGCGTGACATTGCAGTTGAGCGCGACGGGACATGAGGCACCATAGGCGGCGATCAGCGCGCCATAGCCGCGCCGCACGCGCCAATTGATGTTGGTGTCCTCGTAAGCCTCCATGTCGAGGATCGAGACCCGGTCGAGCTCGCAGCCGTTCACATAGGTGGAGATCGCGTCGATCATCGGATTCCAGCGGTTGCCCGGCTCGAGATAGCGGCTGGCGGGCGCGTCTTCGCCCGTTTGCGCAGCTTCCCAGGCGCGCTCATAGAATTCGTCGAGCGAACGGATGAAGTCGTCGCGATCGGCTTGCGGGAACGCCTTGCCATGGGCGCGCTCGCGCCAGGGCGGCAAGGTCTTGTTGATCGCGAAATTCAGTTGTTCGGCGATGGCGACGAAACTGTTCTTGTCCGCTGAATGCAGCCAGCCGCAGCCGACGTCGAACACCACATCGGGCGCGGCCTGAACCGTATGCGCCCTCCCGCCGACGCGGTCGCGCGCTTCCAGCACGATCGTGGAAAGACCGGAATCCTTCAGCGCATTGGCAGCGCCAAGGCCGGCTGCGCCAGCGCCGATGATGGCGACGTCGACTGAGGAGGGGAGGAGCATTTAGTCAGCGAATAGTGAGTGGCGAATGGCGAATAGCGTATAGGAAACGCCGCCAGAGGCCAAACGTCCCTAGTCGCTACTCCCCATTCGCTATTCGCACGTTTACGCTACCGCTTCCTTGGCCTTTTCGGCGCGCTTGCGGTCGTTCGGATCGAGGTGTTTCTTGCGCAGCCGGATCGACTTCGGCGTCACTTCGACGAGCTCGTCGTCCTCGATATAGGCCAGCGCCTTTTCCAGGGTCATCCGGATCGGCGGGGTCAGGCGCACCGCTTCGTCCTTGGAGGTGGTACGGATGTTGGTGAGCTGCTTGCCCTTCAGCACATTGATCTCGAGATCGTTGTCGCGGGTGTGCTCGCCGACGATCATGCCCTTGTAGACCTTCCAGCCCGGCTCGATCATCATCGGGCCGCGATCCTCCAACTTGAACATGGCATAGGCGACGGCCTCGCCCTGGTCGTTGGAGATCAGGACGCCATTGCGACGGCCCTGGATCTCACCCTTGTAGGGCGCGTAGCCGTGGAACAGGCGGTTCATGATCGCGGTGCCGCGGGTATCCGTCAGCAGCTCGCCCTGATAGCCGATCAGGCCGCGGGTCGGCGCGTAGAACACGAGCCGCAACCTGTTGCCGCCGGAGGGGCGCATCTCGATCATCTCGGCCTTGCGCTCGCTCATCTTCTGCACGACGACGCCGGAATGCTCCTCGTCGACGTCGATCACGACTTCCTCGATCGGCTCCAGGCTCTGGCCGGTGGCCTCGTCCTTGTTGAACACGACGCGCGGACGCGACACCGAGAGCTCAAACCCTTCGCGGCGCATGGTCTCGATCAGGATCGCGAGCTGCAATTCGCCGCGGCCGGAGACTTCCATGGAATCCTTGTCGGCGGCTTCGGTGACGCGCAGCGCCACATTGCCCTCGGCCTCGCGCATCAGGCGATCGCGGATCATGCGGCTCGTCACCTTGTCGCCCTCGGTGCCTGCGAGCGGGGAGTTGTTGACGATGAAGGACATCGACACCGTCGGCGGATCGATCGGCTGCGCCTGCAGCGGCGTCTCGACGGTGGGATCGCAGAACGTATCGGCGACGGTGCCCTTGGTGAGGCCGGCAATGGCGACGATGTCGCCGGCTTCGGCTTCATCGAGCGGTGTGCGCTCAATTCCGCGGAACGCCAGGATCTTTGACACGCGTCCCTGCTCGACCAGCTTGCCTTCCGCATTCAACACCTTCACGGCCTGGTTCGGCTTGAGGATGCCGGAGGAGATGCGGCCGGTGATGATACGCCCCAGATAGGGATTGGCCTCGAGGATGGTGCCGATCATGCGGAACGGGCCTTCCTCGACCTTCGGCGGCGCGACGTGCCGCACGATCAGGTCGAACAGCGGCTGCATGCCCGCTTCCTTCGGGCCTTCGGGGCTCTCCGCCATCCAGCCCTGCTTGGCCGAGCCGTACAGGATCGGGAAATCGAGCTGCTCCTCGCTGGCGTCGAGCGCCGCGAACAGATCGAACACCTCGTTGATCACTTCGGTGGGGCGCGCGTCGGGGCGGTCGACCTTGTTGATGACGACGATCGGCTTCAAGCCGACCTTGAGCGCCTTGGAGACCACGAACTTGGTCTGCGGCAGCGGGCCTTCGGCGGCGTCCACCAGCACGAGCGCACCGTCCACCATGTTGAGGATGCGCTCGACCTCGCCGCCGAAATCGGCGTGGCCGGGGGTATCGACGATGTTGATGCGGATGTCCTTCCACTGCACCGAGGCGGCCTTGGCCAGGATGGTGATGCCGCGCTCGCGCTCGAGGTCGTTGGAATCCATGGCGCGTTCGGCGACCTTCTGGTTCTCGCGGAACGTACCGGATTGCTGCAGCAGGCGGTCCACCAGCGTGGTCTTGCCGTGGTCGACGTGGGCGATGATGGCGACGTTACGAAGATTCATGGCTCTGCTTTTCGGTCATGCACAGGTCTTGAGCGATCTCGCCGGAAAGCCGGGATCGATCTTTAGCAACTACGGCCCCTCCGGGTCCGGATCACACTCAAGCCGTTGAAATCTCGCGGGGCGCGGTTCGCCTCAAAAAGCAAGCCCGGCCAAAAGGGACCGGGCAAAGCTTGCGCGTTTGCGGCGCAATATAGTCAGAAACCGTCAAAAAACAATGCGTTGTTTGCCGGTTACCGGCCGTTTTTCGAACCCTGCCGGTTGTTCCGGCAACCGCCGATATCTTACCGGGATCCCGCTATCCGGTTTCCTCTTCCTTGCTCGGATAGACGCCGCGGAGCACCTCCTCAAAGTGGTCCTTGACGGCCTCGTTGCACAGGCAGGAGCGGAGCCGCAGGACATCGAGGTTGCGGACCAGGATCGCGCCGCGGCGCGTCTCCAGCACGCCCTCGGCCTTGAAGGACTGAATCACGCGGCTGGCATAGCTGCGGCCCACCCCCAGCAGGGTGGCGAGCTGCTCATGCGTGAGCGGCACGGCGCCGTTGCCATTGGTGCGCTCCATCGCCGAGATGATCCATTTGGCGGTGCGCTGCTCGATCGAGTGGATTGCGTTACAGGCCGTCGACTGGAAGATCTGCGCCAGCATGCAATCGGCATAGCGCGCGAACACGTTGCGGATCGAGGGCGATTTCAGCTTGGCCGCTTCCAGCCTGCCGACCGTCATCCGCACGAACGGCCCGCCGAATTTGACGATGATGCGGGTATAGGCGGGAAGAAATCCCTGGCTGACGACGCCACCGACAGCACCTTCGCGGCCGACCAGAATGGTCTCGACGTCGCGGCCGTCCTCGTTGGTCACGAGGTAGGAGACGAGGCCGGGCCCGCAGGGAAAATACACGGTCTCGACGTCGTCGCCGGGGTTGTAAAGCAGGTCGTTGGCGTTGGCCTCGGCGCGCGCGAGGTGCGGTGCGATCAGCCCATAATCGGCGTCGCTCAGACGGCGCAACAGGTTGTTAAAGGGCCGGTCTGCTCTGTCCGGTTGGCTGCGTTGTTGAAGCATCGGGTCTCCCCCTCACCAACCGCGACGATAGTCAACCTGTTCCTCCTGTTGTGTGCACAAGTGAACAGACGACGGGATCCCGGTGTGGTGCGTTTCGATAAGGGAACCGCCGGTGTGCTTGGGCGACGCGCCGGCAGCGTGCCGATGGCCGGCCCATCACCGGCGATCAGATCAATCCTTCAAGACAGGACCTTCAACACAGGACTTGGCACGCTCATGGAACCCGCCCTCTTCAACGGCATGCCCTCCGACGTGTTGATCGTCGAGGATGATCCGATCATCGCCATCGATTTCGAGGACACGATCCTCGGCTTTGGGGTGAAGACGGTGCGGACGGCGACCAGCGTCGCGCGAGCGCTTCAGATCATCGCCTATCGCCGGCCCGACTTCGCGCTGCTGGATGTCGTCCTGGCCCGCGAGAACACCTTTGCGCTCGCCGAAGAGCTCGACGCGCTACAGATCCCCTATGTCTTCGTCACCGGCTATGGCGCCGATGTCCGCCTTCCCGCCGCGCTGGCCGACAAGCCGCGCCTGGTCAAGCCGTGCTCAAGCGAAGCGCTGGAAGCAGCACTGCGAAGGCGGGTCTAAGGTCTGTAGCCCGGATGGAGCGCAGCGCAAGCCGGGGTCTCGAGTTCGCCGATGGACCGTCCCGGATTTCGCTGCGCTCCATCCGGGCTACAGGCAGCCTTCCTACACCGGCTTCGGGTCGAGCGTGGTTGACCACAGCGCGACGTCGGCGCGGTCGCGCAAGGTTACTGTCATCTGTCCGGTTGCGCCGTCGATCTTGACGTGGCCGAAGAACTGCATGCCCGCCGATGGCGGCAGGTTCTGCTTGTCGGCGCCGGGCGCCTTGATGAACTTCACCTCGGGTCCAAACGTGTTGTCGAGCTCGTTGGGGCCGAACGTGCCGGCATGCAGCGGGCCGGAGACGAATTCCCAGAACGGATCGAAGTCCTGGAACTGCGCCTTGTTCGGATTGTAGTAGTGCGCGGCGGCGTAGTGCACATCCGCCGTGAGCCAGACGGTGTTGACGATCCCGGCGGTCTTGATGAAACGCAGGATCTCGGCGATCTCGAGTTCGCGGCCGCGCGGCGGGCCGTCTCCTTGCGCGAACGCTTCGGAGCCCTTGCTGTTGGCCGCATCGTCATAGACGATGAGGCTGAGCGGCATGTCGGAGGCGATCACCTTCCAGGTGGCGCGCGAGTTGAGCAGTCCGCGCTTCAGCCAGGCGAGCTGGTCCGGGCCGAGGAAATAGGCATCGGGGCCATAGCTGGTCTGCTGGTTCGGACCGTTGGGTCCGCGATAGCTGCGCTCATCCAGCATGAACACGTCCAGATGCGGTCCGTAGCTCAGCGTACGATAGACGCGCCCCGGCTCGACGATGCTTTCGCGCATCGGATACATCTCGTGGAAGGCGCGCGCCGCGCGCGCCGCCAGCACGTTGATGTCGCGCTCCTTGTAGGCGGCAGGAAGCTGTTTCGACAGTGACCAGTTGTTGGTGACCTCGTGGTCGTCCCACTGCACGAAGATCGGCACTTCCGCATTGAAGGCGCGCACATGCTCGTCGAGCAGGTTGTACTTGTGCGCCGCGCGGTATTCGTCGAGCGTCTCGGCGACCTTGGCCTTCTCCGGGATGGTGAGGTTCTTCCACAGCTTGCCGTCGGCGAGCTTCACCTCGGACGGAATGACGCCGTCGGCATAGATGGTGTCGCCGGAATGCAGGAAGAAATCCGGCTTGTATTTGCCCATGGTGGCGAAGGTGAACATGCCGCCGTCGTCGGGATTGATGCCCCAGCCCTGGCCGGCGACGTCGCCGCCCCAAACAAAAGTGACATCGCGCCGGTCGGCGGGCGCGGTGCGGAAGCGGCCGACCACGGGCTCGCCGGTGACGTTGACATGGGCAAGGTCGCGGAAGCGGACGCGGTAGAAGATGTCCTGGCCCGAGGGCAGGTTTTCCAGCAGCATCTTGGCGGTGAAATCGCTTTCGGGCAGCGCCGCGATCGGCGGCAGCGCGCGCGCGTCCTTGAAGGATTCGGTGGTTGCAACCTCGACCATCATCTGCGACGGCCGGTCGGCGCGCGCCCAGACCACGCCGCCGTCAACCCCGACATCGCCGGACTGCACGCCATGGGTGACGGCCGGCCGGTCAGCGGCGCGGGACAGGTGGGGCATCGCGATGACGCCGGCGCCAGCCGCGGCTGAAGAGAGGAATTTTCGGCGGGAAATCCTGATCGTCATGGCAAGCCTCCGTCGGTCCGGCGCCGGATGCGCCGAAATGTCGCAACAGACCTAGAAGGATTCTATGACGAAGCGATTACGGCTCCTAGCCGTCATTCCGGGGCACGCGAAGCGTGAGCCCGGAATCCATTCATCCACGTCGTTCGCGGCCCGATGGATTCCGGGCCTGCGCCTTCGGCGCATCCCGGAATGACGGGGCGTCGAGTATCCGCCTTGGCTAAGCGGTCCCTGCCGCGCGGAATTGCGCGCTGGCGCGCTGCAGGTGTTGCGGCATGCTGATCAACAGCAGCTTGCGGTCGGTGACGGCGTTGTGGAACTGCTCGAGCGCGATGTTGAAGGCGGTCAGCGTGCCTTCCTCGATTGTGCCGTGCTCGTAGCATGCGAGCGCATCGCGCAGGATGTTGTCGGCTTCCGCCTGCATCTGGTCGAGCTCTTCCATCGAGTCGCTGTGGCGTGCGGCGGCGAGCATGTCGAGCAGCCGGTCGCGCTGCGAGGTGTTGATGCTGCGTTCGTCCTTTTTCAGGTAACCGGCAAACCAGGCGCCGGCCGAACCCATCGCGGACACCAGCATCAGTCCCCACCAGATGTAATCGCTGTAGCGGTCGAGGAAGGTCTTCTCGTCGCCATCGACGAAAGCCGCAGCCCCAGGATGCACGGGAATCGTGGCGTCCTTGTCGGTGTCCGGTGTCTCGATCCTGGCAGCCGGCGGGAAATCGTTCTTCAGCGATTGCCGGATCGAGAAGAGCTGCCGGGTGAAGATGGCGATGGTGGATTCGGAAATGCCCCTGCGCGCCACGATATGGTGCGAGAAGCTGATGGTCTTGACCTCGTCCGCAGGCCGGTCGACGCCGCCGAGCGAGCCGGCGGGGATTTGCGAGGCTTCATAGGCGGGATGGTTCTGCGCGATCGCTTCCGCCGCGTCGATGGCGAGGAAGGTCGGCGTGCCGCGGGTCGAGGCTGCGATCGCGTCGGTCGTGATCTTGCTGTTGACGGGTCCGGCGGCGAGATAGGCGTCCGCTTTCTGGCTCTTGATCGCCTCGGCCGTCTCATTGGCGGAAAACTGGACGATCTCGACCTTGGCGGGGTCGACGCCATATTGCTGCAGGATCACCTTCAGGAGGTTGACGTTGGCGGGCGTGCGGCCGACGACACCGACGCGGTGGCCGGCGAGCTGCGCGATCTTGGTGATTCTTGGCGCGGCTTTCCTGCCCCCGCCTTTGCCCTGCGGCGGCACCCAGATCGCCACGACATTCTTGCGCAGCGTCGCCACCGCCTGCGCATTCCTGGGGACATCCAGATCGCCGCGGATAATGGCGAGGTCGGCCTTGCCGTCGGCCAACGCTTCGGCGCTGGCCACCGCGCCGTCGGTCTGCAGAAGACGCAGGCGGATTTGGCTGTTGCCCTGGTTGTAGGCCTGGGCGAGCGCCTGGACCACCTTGAGGTCGTCGCTGTTGGTGGGGCCGACCGCGATCTTGAGGTTCACCGGCCGCATCGCGAAGTAATAGCCGGCGGCCAGTGCGCCAATGATGGCAAGCGCGCCGGCGATCATCACGAAACTCAGCCGACGCCGCGCCGAACGCGGCGGAGGCGAAGCTGGAGCGGCGACGAAGTCAGGCTCGGTCATCGATCGCGCAAACAGCCGTTTGAGGTTCTGGGTCATCCTGCCGACGCGTTTATCCTTCGCATTGTAACAAAATTCCGGCAGCGCCTAGGTTACAATCCCGTCATGGTTACCAGCGGCGATAGGACGCGCTTTGCGGCCGCGTCGTGAGCATGGATCCCGCTGATGGCCGCCGGTGTTAGGGTGTGAACGAGTGAAATGGAGACTTGCCATGGCAGGACGGTTGTCGGCGGAGGCACGGAAATCGGCGCTGAAGGAACTATCCGGCTGGTCCGAGGTGCCGGGACGTGAGGCGATCGCCAAGACTTTCACGTTCAGGGATTTCAACGAGGCCTTCGGCTTCATGACGCGCGTCGCGCTGATCGCGGAGAAGCGCGACCATCACCCGGAATGGAGGAACGTCTACAAGACGGTCGATGTGGTGCTTGCAACCCATGATGCCGGCGGCGTCACGGCGCGCGACATCGAATTGGCCAGGGCTATGGAGGCGATCGCCAAGCAGGCTGGCTGAGAGAGGCGACTTCTCCTTGGCTGATCTTGCAGGGCAGGCAGGAGGTCCCCACCTTTTGCGTCAGGGATCGCGGGACCGCTTGGCGGCTGTGGTCCGAGGGAGCTTCTTCCGATGACATCATCCGAACACACTGTCGGTTTCGAGCCGGCCGATCGGCTGGCGCAGGACCGCGAGAGCGTGCGACGGCGTTTCTGGATCAAGCTGAAGCGGGTGGTGGCGAAACTGCCTTTCGCCGAGGACCTGCTGGCCGCCTATTATTGCGCGTTCGACAAGGAGACGCCGCGCCATGTGCAGGCGGCGCTGCTCGGCGCCATCGCTTATTTCATCCTGCCGTTCGACTTCGTGCCGGACGTGATGCCGATTCTCGGCTTCACCGATGATGCCGCGATCCTGGCGACCGCGATCCGCATGGTTGCAAGCCACATCACGCCGGAGCACCGCGAAGCCGCCCGTGCCGCGCTGAAGCGCGGCATCGAGACAGCCGAGGAGCCGTAGATCTAGCGCTTCTCGCCTGTGCGCACCTGTGCGCGGGCGTTGTTCTCCGCTTCCCATGCCTGGAACTGCTTGAACAGCGCCTCCTTGTCGGCGTCCGTCTGCAGCTTGGCTGCGCCCGGCGATTGCTTCAGGAACTCATCGAAGCGACTGCGCGTCACGGCTTCCACGCTGTGCTTCTCAAGCCATTGCTTGGCCGCCGGCAGCCGGGTCCAGTCGGGCAGCGGCGCGGCCAGCGAGACCTCCTTCCATTTCGGATGGAACGGCGGGTTCTGGAAGGTCGGGAATTTCGTAAAGAAAGCATCCACGAACAGCGCCAGCTTGCGCGAGCGTTCCGTGTTCGGCGCCCAGTTATAGGCCGCGAGCACGGCGGGAACGGCGATGGTGTCGACGCGCTCCTGATCCGAAATCAGGTTCGGATAGTCTTTTGAGGTGAGCGTCGCCGGCAGATAGTCGTTCTGCAGCGGCTTGTCATAGTTGACGGTGACGAGGTGGAAGCGGCCATCATTGTTGAATGTGCTGACCGACTTGTAGGGCTTGCCTCCGGTCACGATCACGGCGTCGATTTCACCGGCCTTCAATTTCTCCATCGCGATGCGCTGCTCGATATAGACGAACTTCGCCTTCATCCCGAGCCGCTCGAACACCGTCAGTGCGGTTACGAAGGTACCGCCATTGGGCAGGTCGACGCTGACGATCCTGCCCTCGAGATCCTTCAAGCTCTTGATCGTCTTCGGCGCGACGACATGCATCTCTTCGTTGTAGAGCTTGGTCACATAGGCGAACTGCTTCTTGATGTCCTTCGCAAAGCCCTTCCGTTCGAGATAGTCGAGCGTGTCGGCGCGGACGATGCCGAGATCGACGCCCTGCAGGAACAGGATGTCGGCGACGCTCTGCACCGAACCGCGCCCGACGATCGGCAGTACGCGCAACTTGTTGCCGTCGTCGAGCACGGAAGCGAGGTCGGCGCCGAACTGGACGTAGGTGCCGCCGATCGTGCCCGTGATCAGCGTCACCGTGTTGGCGTTCAGGCTCTGCTTGGTGGCGACCGAGCCGAACTGGAAGATGGCCCTCAGGCTGTCGCTGACCTTGGCCGGGTCATATTCGGTTTCCTCGGCCCGTACCGCCGGGCCGCAGATCATCGTCAGGGCGATTAACGCCACTCCAAACAAGCGTCGCATGTGTTACCCCAAACCGGTTCAGTCTTGCATTTGTGTGAGACGTTGCTGGGCGTGCTGCGAGCCAAGCTCGGCCGCCCGGCGGTACCAGATCCGCGCCTGAGCCGGATCGGGCGTGATCGCGCGCGCATCCTTCGTTCCCAGCACCAGGGGATCGTAGGTCCGCGCCAGCAGCAGCGCCGCGTCGGCTTCCTGCGCATCGGCGGCGCGCTCAAGCAGCAGCCGTGCGGCTGGGATATCGCCGATCGCAAGCAGGCTGTTCGCCCGCTTCATGAGGGCGCTGAGCTCGTCGGGACTGACCTGTCTTGCCTGCGGCGTAGCGGGCGGTGCCGCTTGTGGCGCTGCCGACGGCGCGGGTGGAGCGGCAGATGGTGCTGGTGGAGCGGCAGAGACAGATGGTGATGGCCCGACCACAACCTGGCCGCCCTTGATCGCCTCCTGATAGGCCGCCGTGATCTGCTCGCGCGACGGCGGAGCTGCCTTGGTTGGCGGCGGCGGTACCGGCTCGCTCACGGGTTGCAGGAGCGCCGCCATGACGGTTCGCGCATGCACCTGCGAAGTGCCCAGCAGCCACGTCTTGGCGGCGACCATGGTGTCGCGTGTGACATCAAGGGAAACCAGCAAAACAGCGGCCGCCGCAGCGGCAGCGATGAGAAGACCGCTCGTGAGCAAAGAGCGGCCAAGCGAGCGTTCAAGGGAACCTCGTTGGTATTTCGCACCGCTGTCCTCGTCGAGAGGGTATGAAAGGAACAGCGGAGCGGGTTCGTCTCTGTCGATGTCGGTATCTGCTCGATGCGACCGCTGGTAGCGATACTCTGCTAGCTCAGGATCGTCGAAATCCGCGTCATGCGCCTGCCTCGGCGTCATGCGTCCTGAAATATCCACCATGTTGACGCTTCCCGTTACACAATACGCAACGCACGGGCATCCCTGGTTGTCTCTTGCTTGTTGTCGACGTTCCCCGAGTGCCCGCTAACGGGAACTTACGCACTGCGAATGAGCCCAAAAAACGGCCCTGATCAGAGCGAATTGGGACTTATTTTGGTTTGATTAGGGCAAAAATGCCCAATTCACTGGATTAAAATTGGGCGCTTTGGGAATAAGTTCCGCATTTGGAACCAGACTCGCTCAATTTATTCACATAGGTAAGCGCATTCGAGCCACTCAGGTAAGTGCGCGCGAATCCATAAGTGGAAGCGCCGCACCTGCCCGGCGCTACAACTCAGACGTGTGAGATCTTCTTTTTATTTTACGGCGCATGCCGTCTGTTCACGGATGCAGGATCACCTTGCCCATCGCCTTGCGGCCGGCGAGCACCTTCAGCGCTTCCGCCGTTTGCGACAGCGGGAAGGTGCGGTCGACATGCGAAGAGATCTTTCCTTCGGCGGTCCACTGCACGAGCTTCTGCAGGTTCTTGCGGTTCTTTTCGGGGTTGAGCCGCGTCCACGCGCCCCAGAACACGCCGCGGATGTCGCAGCCTTTGAGCAGCGCGAGGTTCAGCGGCATCTTCGGAATGTCGCCGGCGGCAAAGCCGATGACGAGAAAGCGGCCTTCCCATGCGATGGCGCGGAGCGCGGCTTCGGCATAGGTGCCGCCGACGGGATCGAAGATGATGTCGACGCCCTTGCCGCCGGTCAGCGCCTTCAGGCCGTCTTTCAGATCTTCCTTGGCGTAGTTGAGCGTCAGCTCGGCGCCGTGCTGCTTGGCGAACTCAAGCTTCTCGTCCGAGGAAGCGCAGGCGATCACCTTCAGGCCCATCAGTCTGCCGAGCTCGCAGGCCGCAAGCCCCGTGCCGCCGGCGGCGCCCAGCACGGCCAGCGTCTCGCCCGGCTTCGGGCTTGCGCGATCTTCCAGCGCATGCAGCGCGGTTCCGTAGATGATGATGATCCCGGCGGCGCGATCGAAATCGAGATTGTCCGGAATCTTCACGATCGAATTCGCCGGCAGCGCGATCTTCTCGCGCGCGCCATTGTGGCCGCAGGAGGCAACCACGCGATCGCCGACCTTGAGGTCGGTCACTCCAGCGCCGACGCTCTCGATCACGCCGGCGACCTCCGCCGCGGGCGAGAACGGGAACGGCGGCTTGATCTGGTACTTGCCCTGGATCATCAGGATATCGAAGAAGTTCAAAGCCGCGGCCTTGATCACGATCACCGCTTCGCCCGGTCCGGCCACGGGATCGGGCACGTCAGCCAGCACGAGATCGTCGGGTTGGCAATATTGCGTGCAGAGAATGGCTTTCATGGACACACCTGATTTTCGGACGCAGAAAGGCTGCTCGCTTCATGCCGGATTTGAAGCCGGGCGACAATACAATGCGGAGGGATCAAACAATGTTTGAAAAGAGCCTGCTGGCGCACAAGCGGATCCTCGTCACCGGCGGCGGCTCCGGTCTTGGCGCCGCGATGGGACGACGCTTCGCCGAGCTCGGCGCCGAACTTGTGATCTGCGGCCGCAGGACGGAATTACTGCAGCAGACGGCGGCGAGATTGCGCGACGATCTCGGCGCCAAGGTTGCGACGATCACATGCGACATCCGCGACGGCGCGGCGGTGGATGCGATGATGGACACGATCTGGCGCGAGGCGCCGATCGACGTGCTCGTCAACAACGCCGCGGCGACCTTCATCGCGCAGACCGAACATCTCTCATTCCGCGCTGCGGACGCGATCCTGGCGCCGACGCTGCACGGCACGATGTATTGCACCCTCGCCGCGGGCAAGCGCTGGATCGAGAGCGGGCACAAAGGCGTCATCCTCTCGATCCTCTCCACCTCGACGATCACCGGGCGCGCCTTCACCGTGCCGTCGGCGATGGCGAAGTCGGCGGTGCTCGCGATGACCAAGAGCCTTGCGGTGGAATGGGGGCCGAAGGGCATCCGCGCCGTCGCGATCGCGCCGGGCGCATTCCCGACGCCGGGTGCGACCGGCCAGCTCCGGCCCGAAGGGCGCGAGGAGAGCTGGGCGCACCGCAACCCGCTGGGCCGTCCGGGCGAGCACGGTGAGCTCGCCAACCTCGCGAGTTTCCTGATCTCCGACCAGGGCGGCTATATCAATGGCGAGATGGTGGTGCAGGACGGCGGCGCGCATTTGCGCAGTTCCGGGGCCGAGGATCTCTTGCAATGGACTGACGCGCAGTGGGAACAGCAGCGCGCCTCGCGCGCCAAAAGTTAATGCGGCGGAACCGCGCGCCACTCCCCTAACTACCTTCCCAAAAAGGCCTTTTCCGGCTATTGCATCGCGCCGGGGACGACGCCGGTTGGGCCATCTTCCAGTCACAATGATAGGGGAACCAGTTGTCCGTGCGGCAAATACTGACATCTCTGGTTGCAAGCGCCCTGCTTTGCGGGACGACTTCCCTTGCCATGGCGCAGGGCGGTTCCCCCAAGGCGGCCACCAAGGGCGCGGCGAAGCCTGCGGCCCCGGCCAAGCCGGAGGCCGCGACTGCGGCTGCCGGCGGCGTCGAACCGACGCTGATTGGCCAGTTCGGCACCTGGGGCGCCTACACGGCGGCTCCGAACGGCAAGAAGGTGTGTTTTGCGCTGGCAAAACCGTCGTCGTCGAAAACCAATCCGCCGAATCGCCCGCGCGATCCGGCCTACGCCTTCGTCTCGACCCGTCCGTCGGAAAAGGTCGTAAACGAAGTCTCGATCATGATCGGCTACACGCTGAAGCCGGGGTCGGAATCCACGCTCGAAGTCGGCGGCGGCTCGTACGCGATGTACACCCAGGGCGACGGGCTCTGGATCAAGAACGCCGCGGAAGAAGAGCGTATGGTGGAGGCCATGCGTAAGGCCGCGGACCTCACCGTGAAGGGCGTCTCGGCCAAGGGCACCGAGACGACGGACACATTTTCGCTCAAGGGCCTGTCGCAGGCGCTCGATCGGCTGGCGCAGGACTGCAGGCGCTAGTTCATTCGGAAACAGCGGCATTCATGCCTTTCCAGCGCCTGCTGGAAGGCCTATTTGATGTTCCATGACCGACACCCTCACCAGCCAGAGCGATCGCGCTAGCACCGCGCTCGTGGAGAAAGTTCCGCTCGAGACCTACGTGCCGCCGGCCAAGCCGTCGCTGATCGGGCTGTCGCGCGCGGAGATCACCGAGCGCCTCGGCGAGATCGGCGTGCCGGCCTCGCAACGCAAGATGCGCACCCAGCAGCTATGGCACTGGATCTATTTTCGCGGCGCCAAGAGCTTTGCCGAGATGACCAACGTCTCGAAGGACATGCGCAGCGAGCTGGAAAAGCACTTTACTGTCGACCGGCCCGAAGTGGTCGCCGAGCAGATCTCGAGCGACGGCACCCGCAAATGGCTGTTGCGGCTGCCGAGCGGCGATCGGCTCGAGAAGCCGCATGAGGTCGAATGCGTCTATATCCCCGAGACCGACCGCGGCACGCTCTGCGTCTCCTCGCAGGTCGGCTGCACGCTAAATTGCGCCTTCTGCCACACCGGCACGCAGCGCCTGGTGCGTAACCTCACCGCCGGCGAGATCGTCGGCCAGGTGATGGTGGCCCGCGATCGCCTCAATGATTGGGCCGACCGCGAGAACGGCAATCGCCTGGTCACTAACGTCGTGATGATGGGCATGGGCGAGCCGCTCTACAATTTCGATGCGGTGCGCGATGCGCTGCTCATCGTTGCGGATAATGAAGGCATCGGCATCTCCCGCCGCCGCATCACGCTGTCGACCTCGGGCGTGGTGCCGAACATCATCCGCACCGGCGAGGAGATCGGCGTCATGCTCGCGATCTCGCTTCATGCCGTGCGCGACGAGTTGCGCAACGAATTGGTGCCGCTCAACCGCAAATTTCCGATCGCCGAATTGCTGCAGGCTTGCCGCGACTATCCCGGCGCCTCCAACGCGCGGCGCATCACCTTCGAATATGTGATGCTGAAGGGCGTCAATGATTCGCTCGATGACGCCAAGCTGCTGGTGAAGCTGCTGAAGGGCATTCCGGCGAAGATCAACCTGATCCCGTTCAATCCCTGGCCAGGCACGCGTTACGAGTGCTCGGACTGGGAGCAGATCGAGAAATTCTCCGAATATATCTTCAACGCCGGCTATTCGTCGCCGGTGCGCACCCCGCGCGGCCGCGACATCCTCGCCGCCTGCGGCCAGTTGAAATCGGAGACGGAGAAACTCTCCGCCCGCGAGCGCCAGGCGCTGCGCGCGATGGCGATGACGGATTGATGATTTTGTGGGCATGCAGTCCGTCATTGCGAGCGAAGCGACTTGTCCGCCGAAGCTCAACGAGCGAAGGCGGAAGCAATCCATTCCTCCGGTTGCCGAGACATGGATTGCTTCGTCGCTTCGCTCCTCGCAATGACGGCGCAATAGCATGGCACTGATCGGCCGCGTCTTCCTGATCCTGTTCGCCTTCCTGGCCTCCTGCCTGGTGGCGGGAATGATCATCGTCGTGGCGGTGCTTTATCCCGAATTCAGCGATATCGGCACCGGTCAGATCGATCAGAACGCCATCAATATCGTGCTCGGCTTCGGCTTCATCTTCATTTCCGGATTCGCGCTGCTGCCGGCGCTGATCGTGGTGCTGATCACGGAAGCCTTCAATGTCCGGGGCGCGCTGACCTATGCGATCGGTGGCGCGATCGTCGGCGCCGGCTGTTATCTCGGCCTGGTTCCGTTCGATCCCGATACGTTCCAGTTCGAGGGCATCGTGCATCGCCATCTCGAGATCATGACCGGCGCCGGCATCGTCGCGGGTCTGGTGTACTGGCTGATTGCGGGCCGCACCGCCGGCGCCTGGCGCGAGCCGCCGCGCAAATTGCCGCCGCCCCCGCCACTGCCGTCACAATCCCGGCCGCAGCCGTGAGATTTGTCCCTGTCATTCCGGGGCGGCTCAAAGAGCCGAACCCGGAATCTCGAGATTCCGGGTTCGATGCTTCGCATCGTCCCGGAATGACGACGGCAAAGGGTTTCAATACCCCATCGCCTCGGCTAAACCGCGCGCCATGAACCGGACCGGACTTTTCATCGCGCTGGGGCTTGCGGTCGTGATCGGGCTATTGTTCGGGCTCTTTCCAGAGTTCGACCTGAAGCTCGGCGCGCTGTTCTACGATGCCGCGCAAAAAACCTTTCCGTTGAAGCTGAACGCCGTCGCGTCATTTGCGCGCGATGCGGCGATGTGGATTGCCTGGGGATTCGCGCTGCCCGCGATCGCTGCGTTCGTCGTCAAAATGATCAGGCCCGACCGGCCGATGCTGATCTCGGGCCGCGCCGCGACGTTTCTCCTGGTGACGCTGCTGCTCTCCGCCGGCATCCTCACCAACTTCACTTTCAAGACCTATTGGGGCCGGCCGCGACCGGTGGCGGTGACCGAGTTCGCCGGCGACAAGAGCTTCGTGCCGTGGTGGGATCCGCGCGGCACCTGCGGCCGTAACTGCTCGTTCTTCTCCGGCGAGGGTGCGACCGCGTTCTGGACCTATGCGCCGGCAGCGCTGGCGCCGCCGCAATGGCGCGTCGTGGCGTTTGGGGCGGCGACCGTGTTCGGCATCGCCACCAGCGCCCTGCGGATGGCCTTTGGCGGCCACTTCTTCACCGATGTCGCGATTGCGGGCATCGTCACCTACCTGGTGATCTGGCTCGCCTATGCCCTGATCTACCGCTGGCCGTCGACGCGGCTGACGGATGCCCAGGTCGACGCCGCACTGACCCGGTTCGCCCAGCCCGGCTACCGGCTGATGCAGCGCTGGCGTCAGCCGGGATGATCCAATCTCCGCCGGCTGCCAGCTTTGCGCGGGGACGGCAGTTCGCCATTAAACGCGTGCCCATCAGCGCGAAATTTGATATTCGCGCAACTTAACAGCAAACGACTTTACGACCGATTGGACGCTCCATGAGTACGATCTTGAAAAGCCTGCCCAAGGGGGAAAAAGTCGGCATCGCTTTCTCGGGCGGTCTCGACACCAGCGCAGCGCTGCTGTGGATGAAGCAGAAAGGCGCCCGCGTCTTTGCCTACACCGCGAACCTGGGCCAGCCCGACGAGTCCGACTACAACGAGATTCCGCGCAAGGCGATGGAGTTTGGCGCCGAGAAAGCCCGGCTCGTGGATTGCCGCATGCAATTGGTCCACGAAGGCATTGCCGCCATCCAATCCGGCGCCTTCCACATCTCCACCGGCGGCGCCACCTATTTCAACACCACGCCGCTCGGTCGCGCCGTGACCGGCACCATGCTGGTCTCGGCCATGAAGGAGGACGGCGTCAACATCTGGGGTGATGGCTCCACCTTCAAAGGCAACGATATCGAGCGGTTCTATCGCTACGGCCTGCTGACCAATTCGAACCTGAAGATCTACAAGCCCTGGCTCGACCAGCAGTTCATCGACGAGCTCGGCGGCCGCGCGGAAATGTCGGCGTTCATGACCGCGCAAGGGTTCGCCTACAAGATGAGCGCCGAAAAGGCGTATTCGACCGACAGCAATCTCCTCGGTGCCACCCACGAGGCCAAGGATCTCGAGAGCCTGCAAAGCGGCATCAAGATCGTCAATCCGATCATGGGCGTGCCGTTCTGGCGCGACGACTGCGTCGTCAGGGCCGAACAGGTCACCGTGCGTTTTGAGGAAGGCCAGCCCGTCGCGCTGAACGGCCAGACTTTCCCCGATCCGGTGGCGCTGTTCCTCGAGGCCAACGCCATCGGCGGCAGGCATGGTCTTGGCATGAGCGACCAGATCGAGAACCGCATCATCGAGGCAAAGAGCCGCGGCATCTATGAGGCTCCCGGCATGGCGCTGCTGCACATCGCCTACGAGCGCCTGATCACCGGTATCCACAACGAAGACACCATCGAGCAATACCGGATCAACGGCCTGCGCCTTGGCCGATTGCTCTACCAGGGGCGGTGGTTCGATTCCCAGGCTCTCATGCTGCGCGAAACCGCCCAGCGCTGGGTGGCTCGCGCCATCACCGGTGAGGTGACGCTCGAGCTGCGCCGCGGCAACGACTATTCGATCTTGAACACCGAGAGCCCGAACCTGAGCTATCAGCCGGAGCGGCTGAGCATGGAGAAGGTGGAGGATGCGGCATTCACGCCAGCGGACCGCATCGGTCAGCTCACAATGCGCAACCTCGACATCGCCGATACCCGCACCAAGCTGGATCTCTACGCGGAGACAGGCCTGCTGTCGCTCGGCGAAGGCTCCAACATCCTCAGGCTCGATAGCGACAAGAGCTGAACTGTGTGAGCCTAGTAGCCCAGTAGCCCGGATGGAGCGAAGCGCAATCCGGGAACGTCTCGGACGTGGATACATGGACCCGGATTACACTTCGCTCCATCCGGGCTACGAACTGCGGCGATCCATCGCTGGCGCTCGACCCGATGTGTAATGGACGCGTCATTCGGCGCGGCTAATCTTGTCGCCTGCGCGCCCGTGGCCTTCGGAATTGCAGCCGTCCGGCGCGCCCGAACAATTGTGGGGCACAGATTATGATCAAGCCATTTGCCGGTGCCGCTCTCCTCGTCCTGCTGTCCGGATCGCCAACGCTCGCGCAGGCGATCTATCCGATCGACCGCGCCGACATCCTTGCCGGCGCCCATTTCGACTTCAAGGTCGAGTTTCCCGATCGCGTTGATCCGGCGAACGTGAAAGTCACGGTGAACGGCGCGGATTATTCCGCGGCGTTCGGCCAGTCCGGAACCTTCGTGGAGCGCGAAGATGGCAAGGAGCAGTCGGCCCTGATCGTTCGCGACGTCGCATTGACCAAGCCTGGAAGCGTGAAGGTGGAAGTCACTGACGGCGCGCGCAGCCGCACTGTCGTGTGGTCAGTTTACGATACCGGTCCGCGCAAGGCCAAGAACGTGATCCTGTTCATCGGCGATGGATTGTCGCCGGCCCATCGCGTTGCGGCGCGCATGCTCTCCAAGGGAATTGCGGAAGGCAAAAGCCTCGGCAAGCTCGCCATCGACGACATGCCGCATATGGCGCTGGTTGCAACCGCAGGCTCCGATTCGATCATCACCGATTCGGCGAATGCGGCCAGTGCCTACGCCACGGGCCACAAGACCGCCGTCAACGCGATGGGCGTCTACGCCGATCGCACCGCAAGCCCGTTCGATGACCCGAAGGTCGAAACCATCACGAGCGTCGCGAAGCGGCGGCTTGGCCTGGGCATCGGGATCGTCACCAATACCGAGGTCGAGGATGCCACGCCGGCGGCAATGGTCGCGCATACCCGCCGCCGCGCCGCCTATGATGAAATCGTTGCGCAGCTCTTCGCCGCCAAGCCTGATGTCTTGATGGGAGGTGGCAGCGCGAATTTCCTGCCGCAAGCAGCAGCCGGGAAGCGCAAGGACGACACGGATTACATCGCCCGCTTTCGCGATGCCGGCTATCAGGTGGTGACGACAAAGTCCGAGCTTGATGCTTCGGCTGCAAAACCTGACACGAGCAAGCTGCTGGGACTGTTTGCCTCCGGCAATATGGATGGCGTCCTGGACCGCAAGCTCCTCAAAGGCGGCAGCGTCGGCAAGTTTCCCGAACAGCCCGACCTGACCGAGCAGGTGCAGGCCGCGCTGAAAGTGCTGTCGAAGAACGACGCCGGCTTCTTCCTGATGGTGGAATCAGGGCTGATCGACAAATACGCTCATCTCCTGGACATGGAGCGCGCGGTCTACGACACGATCATGCTCGACAATGCCGTTCGTTTTGCGCGCGACTGGGCGCAGGCCCGCGGCGATGACACCTTGATCCTGGTGGTGGCGGACCACAATCATCCCAACAGTCTTGTCGGCACCATCAATGACGACATGACCAAGACGCCCAACGTCCCGTTCCGCGAACGCGTCGGCGTCTATGACAAAGCGGGATTCCCCAACTATCCGGCGGCCGATGCCGAAGGCTATCCCTCGCGGGTCGATGTCAGCCGGCGGCTCGCGATTTTCTCGGCCAGCCTGCCCGACCATTACGAAACCTTCCGCCCGAAGCTCGACAACCCGAATGATCCGACCGCGAAGGGCGATGAGCCTGGGACGTTCAAAGCCAACGACAAATACAAGGACGTTCCGGGCGCAGTGCTGCGTCCTGGCAATCTGCCGGCGATGATCGGCGCCAGCGTGCATTCGGGAGAGGACGTCATCCTGACCGCAACCGGTCCCGGCAGCGAACGCGTTCATGGTTCGATGGACAACACGGACGTTTTCCGTGTCATCGCCGATGCGCTGGGACTAGCGGCACCGGCGCCGTAGCGTCGCGAGCTCTTGTAGATTCCATGGGGCGGTGAGCGCGCCCTTTCCGGTAGGTTTGGGTTTCCACACTCGAACCATCGGAGAGTCTGATGCAAGCATCGACCAAGAGCACGCCCACCGCCGGCCATTGTGGCACGAT
>NZ_JBVAPG010000091.1:0-33690 GCF_055413685.1 Bradyrhizobium sp. LeoA1Lang
GATGACGGTGGCAAGAAAGCCCGGTCACCGGGGAGAGCACGAAGTAAGCCGTAAACCATCGCGCAGGGAAAGCCGGAATGCTTCGGTTGAACCTGTGGTCCTACCCCCGTGCTTTTTGTTGCACGGGGCCCACGGGTGCAACCAGCACCCGGCTTTCCCTGCGCGCCCTCTGCTGATTGAGAGGGTGGAAAATGAAGCAAAGCTCGGACGCAAAGCGTCGCGAGAACGTAAGCGCTCACCCTCACTCCACCGTCATGCCCCGCGAAGGCGGGGCATCCACTACCCGGCGGCCTTTCGGCTCAAGCTCAGCCGCCTCTGGAATACTGGATCGTCAGGTCAAGCCGGACGATGACAGCGGAGACGCTGTTTGACATTTGAATCAGAGACGCTCCACCCGTCATTGCGAGCGCAGCGAAGCAATGACGCAAGAGAACTACGGCCTCAGGATCGACGCCCCCGTGGTGGCCCGGCTCTCCAGATCGATATGCGCACGCGCGGCATCCTTCAGCGCGTAGGCGTGATTGATCGGCACGTGCAGCTTGCCGTTGATCACGGCGGCAAACAGCGTGTCAGCGCCTTCGAGCAATTCGTTCCGGGTGGCGACGTAGTCGTTGAGCTTCGGTCGGGTCGCAAACAGCGAGCCGTGGTTGTTGAGCTCGGCGAGCGCGAATGGCGGCACGGGACCGGACGCGTTGCCGAAGCTCACGAACAGGCCGCGCGGCTTCAGGCACGACAGTGAGCCCGGGAAGGTGGTCTTGCCGACGCCGTCATAGACGACGTCGCAAAGCTCCCCGCGGCTGATCTGCTTCACCCGCGCGACAAAATCCTCCTCATTGTAGAGGATGACGTGATCGCAGCCGTTGGCGAGCGCGAGATCGGCCTTCTCCTTCGAGCCGACGGTGCCGATGACGTGGGCACCCATCGCACGCGCCCATTGGCAGGCGAGCAATCCGATTCCGCCGGCGGCCGCGTGGATCAGCACGCGGTGGTGCGGCTCCACCTTGAAGGTCTTGTGCAGCAGATACCAGACCGTCAGCCCCTTCAGCATCAGCACGGCGCCCTGCTCATAGGTGATATGGTCGGGCAGCTTCACCACCTTGTCGGCGGGGATGACGCGCTCGGTGGCATAGCCGCCGAGGTTGAAATAATAGGCGACGCGGTCGCCCAGATGGAAATTCGTCACGCCGGGACCGACCGCGACCACTTCGCCTGCCGCCTCGTTGCCGGCGATGAAGGGAAGACCAGGCGCCTTGTAGAGGCCGGTGCGAAAATAGGTGTCGATGAAGTTGAGCCCGATCGCGTGCTGGCGAATCCGCACCTCGCCCGCGGCCGGCGCCGGCACCTCGACGTCCTCGTAAGTGAGGACTTCCGGGCCTCCCACCTTGTGCACGCGCACGGCCTTGGTCATGTCGGGCTCTCCTCAACTTATCTCGTAGCCACCGAACCGAATGCCATCGGCGCCTTGTTGTCAACTCGCGGGGCCGGATCGGCTACTTGACCGCCTTCTTCCGGTTGCGCCTCGCCAGCACGTTGAACATCTCCACAGCGGCAGCGAACGCCATCGCAAAATAGATGTAGCCACGCGGGATGTGGAAGCTGAAGCCGTCGGCGACCAGCGCCACGCCGATCAGCACCAGGAACGCCAGCGCCAGCATCTTGGTGGTGGGATGCTCTGCGACAAAACGCGCCACCGGCCCCGACGAGACGTACATGACGATGCAGGCGATCACGACGGCCGCGACCATAACCTCCAAATCCTGCGCCATGCCGATCGCGGTGATGATCGAGTCCAGCGAGAACACCATGTCGATGATGATGATCTGGACGATCACCCAGAAGAACGCGCTGCCGCCCGACGCCGCTTCTTCCTCACCTTCCGGCGCTTCCACTTCGCCATGAATTTCGTGGGTCGCCTTTGCGATCAGGAACAGCCCGCCGCCGATCAGGATGATGTCGCGCCAGGACAGCGCGAGCCCCCTCACCGTGATCACCGGCTCCGTCAACCCGATCAGCCACACCAGCAGGCTGAGCAGCAGGATGCGGAACACGAGCGCCAGGAACAAGCCGATCTGCCGCGCGCGCTTTGCCTGGTGCGGCGGGATGCGGGAGACCAGCACCGACAGGAAGATCACGTTGTCGATGCCGAGCACGATCTCCAGCGCCGTCAACGTAAGTAGCGCCGCCCACGCTTCCGGGCTGGCCAACAGTTCGATCATGTTCTGAGTGACCTCATCAACCGGATGACGGCGTCGCTGCCGGCGACATAGGCGGCGATCACGCAGAGTGCCACGATGATCGGCGTGCCGACGTCAAAGTCACGGGCGAGCGTGTAGAGCGCCAGCACCGCTCCGGCCGACATCACCCACAGTGTCAGCCAGCGCAGCCGCGTCACGCGCAGGGGATGCAGCACGTGAATCGGCGCGAAGGTGAGCGCGATCAGGACCGCCACGGCAAGGCTCGACCATGCCGGCGGCGGATGCAGCAGGAACAGATAGAAGGCCGCGGCATTCCAAAGCCCCGGAAAGCCGCGGAAATGATTGTCGGCGGACTTCATCCTGCGGTCGGCGAAATACAGCGCGCTCGATATCACGATGCCGATGCCGAGGATCGGCGCCGCCAGCGGCAGCAGCAAATGACTGGCAGTGATCGCATAGGCGGGAACGAAGACATAGGTGACGAAATCGACGACGAGGTCGAGCACCTCGCCGGACCAGTTCGGCTGCAGCCGAACCACGTCGAGCTTGCGCGCAATCGGACCGTCGATCGCATCGATGACCAGGGCCACCCCGAGCCAGCCGAACATATCGGCCCAGTGCTCGCGCACGGCCTCCATCAGCGCGAGCAGCGCGACGCCCGCCCCCATCGCCGTGAAGATGTGCACGGAGAATGCCGCCATCCGCATCCGCAGCGATGCCCGAAACGTAGCTGGCTGGCTGGTCTGGTCGATTTCCATCGCCGGGCAGTGCTATCAGGAATCGCCTGTGTTTGCATATCCGCGCTTGCGGCGTTCCGCCGCGCAAACCGGTGGAAAGATTTTATCGAATTTGATGGCTTGAAAATGCCGCCAATCCCGTCAAATGTCCCGATATGAGTGATGTACCGCATGTCTATGACGCAGTGGTCATCGGCGGCGGCCCTGCGGGGCTGACCGCCGCCATCGCGCTTGCGGATGCCGGGGCGAAGACCGCCCTGCTCGCCCGCCGCGCGCCCTATGCCGACAACCGCACCACGGCGCTGCTCGGCGCCTCGATCGACCTGCTCGAGCGGCTGGATGTCTGGCGGCGTCTGGCCGAGAAGGCCGCGGCGCTGAAGGTGATGCGGCTGGTCGATGACACCGGGCGGCTGATCCGCGCCCCGGAAGTGAGGTTCTCGTCCGACGAGATCGATCTTGAGCAGTTCGGCTTCAATGTCGACAACCGCTCGTTGATCGCGGCGCTGGAACAACGTGCGGCGGAACTGCCTGGTCTGACGTGGGTCGACGATGAAGCCGAGATCATCAATCCGGAAGAAGCCATCGTCACGATCCGGACCGGCCGCGGCGAGCCGCTGGCGGCGCGGCTGGTGATCGGCGCCGATGGCCGGCAGTCGCAGTCTCGCGAGGCCGCGGGCATCGAAATCAGCCGCCGCGACCTGAAGCAGTCGGCCCTGACCTTCAACATCGCCCACTCGCGCCCGCACAAGAACATCTCGACCGAATTCCACACGCCGCACGGCCCCGTCGTGTTCGTGCCCCTGCCCGGCAACCGCTGCAGCGTGGTCTGGGTTTCCTCCGCGTCGGAAGCGGAGCGGCTGATGGCGCTCTCCGATGCGGAACTGTCTGACGCCGCCGAGAAGCAGTCGCATTCGATTTTCGGCCGCGTCGAGGTCGAGCCGGGGCGCAATCTGTTTCCTCTGGCGATCGAACAGCCCAGGCAGTTTGCCAGGAACCGGATCGCGCTGGTCGGCGAGTCCGCCCATGTGGTGCCGCCGATCGGCGCGCAGGGCCTCAACCTCGGGCTGCGGGATGCCACCGATATCGCCAGGCTTGCCGGCGAAGCGCTCTCGCATGGCGAAGACCCCGGCTCGCCGCAGGTATTGGCGCGTTACCAGTCGGCGCGGCGCAGCGACGTCATGAGCCGGACCTTCGTCATCGACCTCGCCAACCGTTCGCTGCTCAGCGACTTCCTCCCCATGCAGTCGATCCGCGCCGCGGGCCTGCACCTGATCGGATCGATCGGCCCGCTCCGGCGGCTCGCCATGCGCGAGGGGCTCGCGCCGTCATGGCGACGTGCGAGCTGAGAGCGCCTCACGGAAAACTCAGCCGTCCGGTTTGCAACACAAACATCGCGCTGGTCAGCGTCACGACGGAGGCAAACGTGCCGACCAGCACGGCGACCGAGGCCGGCTTGACCCAGGTGTCGTTCTGCCGCGCGATCACGAACACGTTCAGCGCCGGCGGTAATGAGGCCATCAGCACCGCGGTCGCGGCCCAAGGCTGCGCGAAGGGGCCGAACGCCAGCATCAGTCCGAACGCAAGCAGTGGATGGACCAGAAGCTTGACGGCAATCACGCCCGGCACGTCCCACGGAATCCGATCGAGCGGGCGCAGCGCGACGGTGACGCCGAGCACGAACAGCGCCACCGGCGCCGCCGCGTTCTGCAGGAACAATAGCGTATTATCCAGCGCAACCGGAAAACGCAGGTGCAGGGCCGCGGCAAGTGCGCCGAAGCACACCGCCATGATCAGCGGGTTCAGCACGATCTGGCGCGCCACCACGCCGAGCGCGTGCAACAGCGAGGGATGGTCGCGGTCCGTCAACTCCACCAGGAGCGGCACGATCGAGAACAGGAAGATGCTGTCGCAGCAGAAGATCAGCGCGGTCGGCGCCGCAGCCTTCGGCCCCAGCACTGCGAGCGCCAGACCAGGACCCATGTAGCCGATGTTTCCATAGGCGCCGGAGAGCCCCGCGAGCGTCGCCTCGCGCAGCGACAGCCGCCCAAGGAGCTTGGCGACCAGCATCGCCAGGAAGAAGGCGATCATCGTTCCGAGCGTGGTCGCCACCAGGAACGGCGGATTGTTGAGTTCCGAGAACGGCGTCTTTGACATGATGCCAAACAGAAGCGCCGGCAGAGAGACGTAGAGCAGGAAAAAATTCATCCAGGCGAGCCCGGACTCGGGCAGGCCCTTGGCCTTACCGCAGGCGAAACCGATGAAGATCAGCCCGAAGTAAGGCAGCGCAAGATTAAGGATATCGACCACGGAAGGCGTCTTTTTGGGGATTTTCCAAGGAAAATGCCGCAAAATCCGCAGGAGGCGAAAGGTTAATTCGCGCGCTTGCCCCTAGCATCCGCCGCCATCATGGTCTATCGACGAGCTATGATAAAAGCGCGTACCGCTAAGTTCCAGATAGGGCAGATCGTCCGCCACCGGGTGTTTTCCTTCCGGGGGGTGATCTTCGACATCGATCCGGAATTCAACAACACCGAGGAGTGGTGGTTGTCGATCCCGGAAGAGGTGCGGCCGGACAAGGATCAGCCCTTCTATCATCTGCTCGCCGAAAACGCCGAGACCGAATACGTCGCCTACGTCTCCGAGCAGAACTTGCTGCCCGACAATTCCGGCGAACCGGTCCGGCACTCTCAGGTGGCCGAGATATTTATCCAGGACAAGTCCGGCGGCTACCGTCCGCGCAATCCCTCGCTGAATTAGCTCGCACGCGACACGGATGCTGCACTGCATCGTGGCGGCGCGGATCGGATCGCTCCCGTAGCAAAAAAGGCGCTCCTGCCGGAGCGCCTTTGATGTATCGGGAAGCTTCCCGCCGTTACTTCGCGGGTGGCGGGCTGGAGACACCCGTTGCCGGCGGATTGGCCTCAAGCTTCTTGCGGGCCTCTTCTGCGCGCTTCTGCAGCTCTTCCTGCAGCTTCTTCTGGTTTTCCTCGAACACCTTCGGGTCGGTCGGCGGGCCGTCATAGGCTTTGGCGAATTCGTTGACGAGCGGCAGCGGCAGCGTCAGCGGCGCGCCGTTGGCGTTGATCGCCTGAACCACCAGGTTCTGGCCCTTCTTCATGCTGTTGAGCAGCTCGGGGGTCGCCTCATAGTCCGACATGCAGCCATTGGCGAAGCAGATCACATAGGGCGACTGCTGCGGCGGGTTGTTGTCGACGATGATGCGGGTGCCGTGCACGAGCTGCATGCCGAGCGGCAGCGTCACGCGCAGGATCTTCTTCGGCTCACCCTCGGGCTCGATGATCACGGCGGCGATCACCGGCTGGCCGGACTCGATACGGCCGTCCTTGCCCGTGAAGCAGACCTGCTTGGCGTTGGCATCCTGGCCCTTGAGGCAGAACTTGGTCCAGGGCGCGTAGATGAGCTGGACCTGCTGATCCTGGGGCGGCGGCTGCTGCGGCTGGGCTTGCGCGGCTGGAGCGCCCTGGGCAGGCGGCTGAGCTTGGGCCGCCGGCGCGGGCGCCTTGGGGGCAGCCTTCGGCGCCGCCTTGGGAGGGGCCTTCGGTGCCGCTGGCGCGGCGGGAGCCGCCGGCTGCTGAGCTCCGGCCTCGGGAACAAGCACGGCAGCGGACAGGGCCGTCGCTGCCAAGGCGGCGAAAATTCGCCCACGCGGCCGGGCCGACGCGGCCAAGATACGGAAATTCATTGCGGAAAACCCTTTCTCAACGGCGGCGCCCGAAACCGCTGCAGGCACCGACACCTAGCCGTTTGGGGCGGCTGTCTCCTAGTCAATTGAGGCGGATACGTGACAGGCGTTGCCGTCCTGTTCAATTGCACGCCTTCAATACAGCGGCAGACGAAAAGATCAATGCCGGCAAGCAGGTTTGCCCCAACGTCACGGCGAGTTGCAAAGTCCTGTGGTAAAGCTCGTTCCGTGAGATTTCGCGAATCAGATCGACGCGTTGCTCCGCGCGTTTCCTGGGTTGCATCTGGGCGTGGCGTGCTCGCCGCGCTGGGTTTCGCCATCGCCCTCGCGCTGGTCGGGACCGGTCCGGCGCGGGCGGCGGAAAGCTATGCGATCGCGATGCACGGCGCGCCGGCATTGCCGGCCGATTTCACCCATATGCCCTACGTCAATCCCGATGCGCCCAAGGGCGGCCGGCTGACCTGGGGCATCCTCGGGACGTTCGACAGCCTCAACCCGCTGATCGTTCGTGGCCTCGCCGTGCAGCAAATCAGGGGTTTCGTCGTCGAGAGCCTGCTGGCGCGCGGCAATAACGAGCCGTTCACGCTCTACGGCCTGCTCGCCAAGACGGTCGAGACCGACGATGCGAGAAGCTACGTCACCTTCCATCTCGATCCCCGCGCCCGCTTTTCCGACGGCAAGCCCGTCACCGCCGAGGACGTGCTGTTCTCCTGGGAGCTGTTGCGCGACCACGGCCGTCCCAACCACCGGCAATATTATGCGAAGGTCGCGAAAGCCGATTCCCCCGACCCGCTCACGGTGCGCTTCGACCTCGCAGGCGCCAACGACCGCGAACTGCCGCTGATCCTCGGATTGATGCCGGTGTTGCCGAAACACGCGGTCGATCCGGCTACCTTCGAGGACACCACGATGACGGGACCGATCGGCTCCGGCCCCTATCGCGTCGGCGCGGTGAAGCCGGGCGCGAGCGTCACGCTGGTGCGCAATCCGGACTATTGGGGCCGCGACCTTCCGGTCAATCGCGGCCTCTACAATTTCGACGAGATCAGGCTCGACTTCTACCGCGAGGCCAATGGCCAGTTCGAAGCCTTCAAGCGCGGCCTCTACGATTTCCGCGTCGAGGCCGAGCCGCTGCGCTGGCACGACGGCTATGATTTCCCCGCGGCCCGCAACGGCGAGGTGATCCGCGACACCATCAAGACCGGGACGCCGCAACCTTCCGAATTCCTGGTGTTCAACACCCGCCGTCCGCCGTTTGCAGACGTCCGCGTGCGCAAGGCGCTGACGCTCCTGTTCGATTTCGAATGGATCAACCGCAACTACTTCTTCGGCCTCTATGCCCGCAGCGGCAGCTTATTCGCCGGCTCGGAGCTGTCCGCCTATGGCCGCCCGGCCGACGAGCGCGAACGAGAATTGCTGCAGCAGGCGAACGCGCAGATTGCGCCCGACATTCTCGACGGCAGCTATCACCTGCCGGTCAGCGACGGCTCGGGCCGCGACCGTACCGCGCTGCGCAGCGCTCTCGCACTGCTGTCGGAGGCCGGCTACGAGCTCGAGGGCACGGTGCTACGTAACCGCGCGACCAAGGCGCCGTTTGCGTTCGAGATCCTGGTGACGACCCGCGACCAGGAACGGATCGCGCTCGCTTACCAGCGCGACCTCAAGCGTGCCGGCATCGAGGTGCGCGTGCGCGCGGTCGATCCGGTCCAGTTCGACCAGCGCCGGCTCGGCTTCGAGTTCGACATGCTCCAGAATCGCTGGGATCAATCGCTGTCGCCCGGCAACGAGCAGTCGTTCTATTGGGGCAGCCAGGCCGCCAATATCCCCGGCACCAGGAATTACATGGGCGCCAAGGATCCGGCGATCGACGCCCTGATCGCCGCGCTCCTGGAGGCGCGGGAGCGGCCCGCCTTCGTCTCGGCGGTGCGGGCGCTGGACCGCGCGCTGATGTCCGGCTTCTACGCAATTCCCCTGTTTAACATCGCGGAGCAATGGATCGCGCGCTGGAATCGGATAGAACGGCCAGAGAGCACTGCCCTGACCGGCTACCTGCCGGAGACTTGGTGGCAGAGGCCAGAGTCGCAACCGAAGTAGCCGCAGGCCAAGTAATGCAACCGAAGTTGATGCAACCGACGTTGAACCCGTGACCCAGTCCGCTTCGCCCACGCTCGATTCCCTGTTCAAGCGCGTGCTGGCGCGCCAGCCGGACGCGCTGGCGCTGGTCGATCCGCTCAACAAGCAGCGCATCACCGGCCAGACGCGCAAGCGATTGACCTATGTGCAAGCCGACCGCGCGATCTCGGCGCTAGCGGCGCATTTCATTGAAGCGGGATTGCCGGCCAATTCGGTGCTGGCCGTGCAATTGCCGAACACGGTCGAATTCGCGCTGACGGTGCTGGCGGCCCATCGCTGCGGCCTGGTGGTCGCGCCCATGCCGCTGCTCTGGCGGCACGCCGAACTGACCGCGGCATTGAACCGCACCGCCGCGCGGGCGATCGTGACGACGAGCCGGATCGACGGCGTCATCTACGCCGACTTCGCGATGAACGCGGCGGCGGAAGCGTTCTCGATCCGCCATGTCTGCGGTTTCGGCAACGATCTGCCCGAAGGCATGGCCTCGCTCGACCAGGCCATCCTGCGGGAATCCTCGACCACGCGGGCGGTGATCCAGGACGGCCGCAAGGCCTCGCTGATCTCGTTCGATGTGACCGCCGATGGCTTCCGTCCGGTACCGCGCGCCCATTTCGCCGTGATCGCCGGCGGACTTGCGATGTCGCTGGAGAGCGACGTGCCGCAGGGCGCAACCATCATGTCAACTTTTGCCCCGATGTCCTTCGCGGGGCTGGCTTCTTCGCTTGCAGTCTGGCTGCTCACCGGCGGCACTTTGGTACTGCACCACCCCTTCGACGAAGAGGTGCTGCAGACCCAGATCAATGACCATGCCTGCGAGACGCTGATTGCGCCTGCGCCTCTGGCGCTACGGCTGGCCGAACTCGACCTCGACGCCAACATGCCGAGCGTGCGGAACGTGATCGGGCTGTGGCGGGCACCCGAACAGGTCGCCGCCGGCGCGTCCTGGACCGCGCAGCGCGCGACGCTAACGGATGTCTATCTGTTCGGCGAAGCCGGCCTGTTCGGCGCGCGCCGGACCGCCGAGGACGGTTCACCCGCGCCGATCCAGCCGGGTCCGCATGGCGCGCCGCGCGAACTCCCGGGCTCCTCCATTGCCGGCGAGATCCTGCTGACGCCAACGGGTACGCTTGGCCTGCGCGGGCCGATGGTGCCCGCCGCAGCCTACGCACCGCCGCAAGTGCCGAACGACGCGTTGATAGCCCCGCCGCCCCGCGACTACGTCGACACCGAATATGCAGCGCGGCTCGACCGTTCGACCGGCGCCATCAATATCACCGCGCCGCCGTCCGGCATCATGGCGGTTGGTGGCTACCGCTTCCTCGCCAACGACCTGCAGGAATGGTCGCGCCGGCTCGGCCAGGGCGCGCTGCTCACCGCTCTGCCCGACCGCCTCGCCGGCCATCGCCTCGCCGGGCGCGCCCAGGACAATGCGCGCGCCCGCAACGCCATGACAGAACTCGGCCTCAATCCATTGATGGTCGAAGCCTTTCGCGATCGGACCGGCGGCATCTGAGCAAACCCCGCGTTAGAGCATGATCCGGAAAAGTGGAAGCCGGTTTTCCGAAAAGATCATGCTCTAACAAAGCGATGAGTTCATGATCCGATTCCGCCTAATCGGATCATGATCTCACGTTGACGCTGCATTAAGCGGCGGCAACTAGCATGGCGGCCAAAGCTTCCGCCCGATCCGAGTTGCCGAATGCCCCAGCAAGGCCCGATCCTGATTGCCTCGACCACAGGTCGGCCAGCCTTTGCGCGCGCGCTCGATGAGAGCAGGCTGTTTCCGGTGATCGAGACCACATGGACTGACGCCGCGCGCGCAGTCGCCCAGGTACAGCCAGCCGCCGTGATCGCCGCTGCTTCGACCGGAGATGAGGCTGGACTTGCCGAATTGGCAGCGATGGTCGCGCCGCGCCAGCCCTATCTGCCGCTGATCGCCGTCGATCCCGAAGCGGCGTTGCCCGACAATGCGATTCCGTTCTTTCACGCCGAGAAGCACCCGAGCCGCCTGCTCGCGCGTCTGAACGCGGCGCTGCGCATCCGCTCGCTGCATTCGACCGTGATGCGGCGCTTGGTGCCGCCGTCGCCGATCCTGCTTTCGGATGTCGATACCAGCCGCGACGCGACCGTGCTCCTGATCGGCCGCGGCGGCGCCTACCCGGCGCTCTCGGTCGTGCTCGGCGAGCGCTGCGGCGTGGTCGGCGCGCTCAGCATCGAGGCGGCCGCCAAGCATCTCAATTCCCGTGACGTCGACGGCATCGTGCTCGGCGAAGGCTTCACGCTGCGTGTGATCGATGCCTTCCTGACGGTACTCGCCGAAGATGCCCGCTTCCGCAATCTGCCGGTCGTGGCGACGCCGGACGGGCTCGCCCCGAGCTACGAATTGCCGCATCTCGAGCTGGTTGGCGGCGAGCCGGCCGACGTCGCCGCGACGGCGCTGCCTTTGGTGCGTCAGCACGCGTTCGAAGTGCATTTGAGCCGGACGCTGCGCGCGATCGACGCCGAGGGCCTGATCGATGTGCGCACCGGCCTGCTCACCCGCATTGCCTTTGAGCGCGATTTCGCCACCGCAGTCTATCAAACCACCGAGCACGGCGGCGCGCTGAGTGTGGCGCGCTTCGCCTTCGATCCCGCCCATCCCCGCGCGCAGTTCGACGGCGCGCGCATTATCAGCCGCCTGATGCGCCAGATGGATTTCGGCGCGGCCCAGGAAGACGGATCGGTCATCGTCGTGTTCGCCGGCGCCGACTTGCGCAACGCCCACGCTATCGCGCGTCGCCTCTCCAGCGTCATGCGCCACACCAGCCATGGCAAGCGCGACATGCGTTCCGATCCCAGCGTGAGCGTCGCAACGCTGCTGTCGAACGACACCGCAAGATCACTGCTCGCGCGGCTACATGACGAGGCGCATCGCGCGGCGTCGTAGCAGCGCAGTCGAAGAGCGCGCGGCGACCGCCGATCTTAAGAACGTGGATGATGACGAGTCCGCTATCGCGCCGCAATTCTTGGCTCGAACCTGTCGGCAAACGCCATCCATTCCGGAAGCGGCGCGCCGTCGCGGTGCCGACCGCCCGCAACTGCCGCCGCCCAGGCGCTGATGGCTCCGAGCAAGGTGGCGACCGCCACCGAAAACGCCAGGATGATGGTGCTGCGACGCGCGCGAGCGATCGCCGTCTTCGAACTCGCAATCGCCTGATCGACTCGCCGTTCGGCATCGCCAGCGGAAAGGCCAGTCCACGCCTGGACCTGCTGAATCAGATAGGTCCGGTCATCGCCGTTCACCCCATTGTGGCTCGACGACGTCATGAGTATCCGGCCGGCCTCGGCGCGTTCGGCGCTGATATCAGCATTGGGAGGCCGACGTGGCGCGCGCAGCAGCCGATCGAGCTCGTAGCTCAGAAGCGGTTCGGCGGCGCTGGTGCTTCCCATCGTAAGCGATGGAGACGAACGGTTGACCGTGGCTGCGCTCACAATTGCCGCCAGTGCGGCCCCGAGGAGAACCGCGAGCGCCCAGGCCGTCAGGCCATGAAGACCGTCCCGCGTTTCCGTCTCCAAGTTGCGCGCCGCATCAAAGCCGCCGCGCGTGCGACCCGCAATGTACCCGCCGAGACCGAAACTGACGATCGCCTGCAAGATCAGATAAAGCCCCGACAGCAACGCCAGCGCGGCGGATGCGTCTCGCCAGGTTGGAGAGGCCGAGCTGACGCCAAGACCGATGGTGACGCCAAAGGTTACCAGGATGAAGGCAAACGCCGCAGCAGCGAGCGCGCCCCCGACTATGGGCGTCCAATGCAGATATCGGACTTCGTCAGCTAGCGTCAGCGCTTCGTCTTCGACGAGCGTAGGAGCTTCGATTGTCATGGTCGAACTCCTCAGCGCAGACCAAAAAACGAAAGGATGGCCATTATCACGACGATCAGGCCAATCAGATAGATTAGCTGGTTCATTTCAGTCCTCCTCCACCGGCTATAATCGCAGCTCGTTGGGAAGGTTCCTGTGAGACGCCGACGCGCCGCGGCCACACGGCCTTGGGGCCACAATGGTTTTCTCAAATGTGAATTTCGGCCCTCTGGCGGCATTCAGGCCGCCGTCCGATGCCGGCGCTCGTCTTAGAGCACCGGTATCGTTTCCACTGCCGCTGCGTGCGATCAAGACCGCGGCGGCACGTTTGCCAGCAGCGGGCCTAGTCCTTCCGCGATGGTGAGGTGCGCTATCACGGCATCTCGCAACTTCGGGTACGGCAAGCCGGCGAGCATTGAGGCTTGGATGACGGCCATGACCTCGCCGGCCTCAGAACCGATCATGGAAAAGCCGAGGATACGGTCGTCGTTCGCGCTGACGACAACCTTCATGAAGCCGTCGGTCTCGTCGGTTGCCTCCGTGCGCAGGACATGACTCATCGGCAGCTTCGCGATACGCGCAGGGATACCCTGCCGCTTGGCTTCCTGCTCGGAGAGGCCGACACGTGCGAGCGGCGGATCGGTGAACACGACATAAGGAATGAGGCGATCGTCGGTCCTGCGGGTGCCGCCTGCCATGTTGTCCCTTACAATTCTGAAGTCATCGACCGAGACATGCGTGAACTGGGGGCTGCCGCAGCATTCGCCGATGGCCCAGACACCGGGCGCAGTCGCCTGCAGACGTTCGTTGACACGAATGAAGCCGCGGGCATCGAGTTCTATTCCGGCTTCGTCGAGCCCGATGCCGGCGGTGTTGGCGACCCGGCCAACTGCCACAAGCAAGTCGCTGCCTTCGATCTTCTCTTCGCCCTTGAGGGTACGCACGCTCACCGACACGGTATCGCCGGAAACACCATGGACACTGACGGGTTGGGCGTTCAGCAGCACGTCAATCCCCTCGCCGCTCAGAATGCGCTGAATCTCTTCGGCCGCATCGGCATCTTCCCGTCCCATGAGCTGGCGACCCGGCTCGATGATCGTCACTCGGCTGCCGAACCGACGGAAGCCCTGGGCCATTTCGACACCGACATAGCCGCCCCCGAGTACGATCAAGTGCGACGGCGCGTAGTCGAGCTCCAGCGCTTCGATATGAGTAAGTGCACGCGCGGCCTTGAGACCGGCGATATCAGGAATGGCTGCGTGCGTACCAACATTGAGGACAACCTCGTCACCCGCGAGCAAGCGGATACCCCCATCGTTCAACGCGACCTGAAGGGTCTTCGGACCCACGAAGTGGCCGCTGCCCATGATGAGTTCTGCGCCGCTCTCCTTGTAGGCGTTCAGGTGGAATGCGATCTCGCGGTCGACCATGCCCTGTTTGCGAGCGCGCACCTTGCCCATATCGGTCTTGACCGCACCGGTCAGTGACCCGAAATGCGCAGCGTTCCGCACGAGGTGAGCGACCCGCGCACTCCAGATTTCATTCTTCGATGGGAGACAGGCGACTGCCGGGCAGGAACCGCCGACCCAGCGGCGCTCGACCACGGCGACTTTCTTGCCGGAACGGCCAAGATGCCATGCGAGCCGCTTTCCGCCCTGACCGCTGCCGAGGATGACGATATCGAAGTGTTCAGCCTGAGACATGGATGATCTCCGTGTTGTCTCCGAAACGGACCCTTACCTCCGAGGACATAGGATTGCGCCAGAAGCGCCACCGCTATGCGCCGCTGATCGTGATCGCGCCCATGCATCATCTGGTTGCGGCTGGAACCTTCGGGATGGAGGGCACTGCCTGGCTGCCGCCGCGCCGAAGTTCCCCGCGCGACACTCGTCGCGTGCGGCGGGGTTTGCGTCGCGCCTCTGCTGCCGCGCAAACGCTTCGCGTTGTCGCGAGGGAAAGCCGGTTTCTACTTTTCCGGATCCTGCCCTAGAATCTCCAGGTGAAGCTGCCCTTGACCGAATGATCCTGCACGCGGTCGGCGAGCTGGCCGACATAGGCGATGCCGACGCTGGCTTGCGGCGTGACCCGCAGATCGAGCCCGCCCTCGACCAGCGCTGCGTTGCGCGCAAGCGGCACGCCCGCCACCAGGAAGTTCGCGCCCGTGCTCTGGAACGCGAGTGCCGCCGTCGGGGTGACATCACCGAGAGCGTACTGCCACGCCACCGAGGCGCGCGGCGTCAGCGACATGCCGTTGGTCAGCAGAAAGCTGGTGGCGATGCGCGCGCCGAGCGTTGAGTAGCCGACGTCTTCCTTGGTGCCGGAGCCGAGCAGCGCGGCGATGCCGCTGCCGCCGGTCTCATTGAAACTGTTGGTGTCGAGATGGACCCAGGCAAGCCCAGCAAAGGGCTCGAGCGCGACCTGTCCGAATGTCAGCCCATAACCCACCTCGCCGAACACCTGCGCGGTGGTCGCGTCGTAACGGGCGCGTGCAGTGTCGAAGAAATTCGGGAACATGATGGAGCGGCTGGTGTCGAGCGTGCTGAAGCTTGCCGCCGCACCGCCGCGCAGGCTGAGCGCGCCGTAGGTCGTACCGACATAACCGGCGAGATGGGCGGTCTCGACATCAGCGGAACTCGCCCGGTCGCTGACGCGGACGGTTGAACTGGTGTAGCCGCCGGCGATACCCACGATCCAGTTGGGACTGATGCGATGATCGACGCCGCTGAAGAAGCCGGCGAGATCGCGCCGCATACCGGCGGCATTGCCGTCGCCGTCGAACCGGCCCCAGGCGCCGACGCCCTGCGCCCAGAACGCCGTCTCGGGACGCCACGCCGGCGCTGCGGGCGGCGCCTTCATCGGGAACGCCGACTTGTGCGCCCCCGCATAGGCGAGCGCGGAACTGACCGACATCGACTCCATCGCGGCTAGTTGCGGGCCGCCGGAGGTGAGTGCGGCCATCGGACCCGCGTCGCCCGTGAATGAAGCCTGCCGCAACCGCCCGAGTACGGCCTCGCGCAGATAGCGGGAGTCGTCGACCATCGCGGTCTGCGCGCTGGCATGCACCTCGCCCGACAGCGCATCGAACGCCTGCCGCGCGCCGGCCGCACTCTGATTGAGCACGGCAATCACCAGCGGGCTGGTCAGTGAACTCCCCTGCAAGGCGCTGGACACCGCGCGCTGGTTCGGGGTCGCCGCGACGTCAGGAAATGTGGTGGTGCTGCGGCTGAAGGTCAGGAACACATTGTTGGCGTCGTAGCCCAATGTCGGAGTCAGGAAGACCAGGCTGCTGGTGACGTCGGCAAAGCTACCGGTGACGCCGCCGTTCGCGGTGAGGATGGTGTAGGTGGTCTGCGGCGCATAGGTGCCGTTCTGCGCCAGCGCCAGCACGCTCCCGCCTCCGAGCGTGCCCGTTCCGGTGGCGACGATCCTGTCGGACTGGCCCGCCGCGTTCGCCTCGACCTGGTAAATCGAGCCGGCTGCGAAGTTGACATTGCCGGCGACGTTGAGAGTCCCGATGGAGTTTCCCGGCGCCACGATACCGCCGTTGGCAGCAGTGAGGCCGCCGATGGTGCCAATGCCGCCGAGTGTTCCACCACTGTCGACAGTGACGGCGCTGACGAGGCTCGCGCTAGCGTGGCTGTCGTCGCCGACCACGAGCTTGCCCGCGTTGACCATGGTCACGCCCGTATAGCTGCTCTGGCCGTTCAGGGTGAGCGTGCCGGTGCCGATCTTTGTGACCGAAGCCCCGGCGCCCCCGCTTACGCCGCCGTCGGCGATCGTCCCGGTGACCACGGTCGACAGGTTGTTGCCGCCGACGGCGAACGCGTTCGCGCCGAGGCGATAAAGGCCGGCGCCCTCGATCGACCCGGCCGCGAGCCGGCGATCGCCGTTCGGCCCTGTGCTCGCGGAAAAGTCCACGACGCCGCCGGCCTCGGTAACAAGCCGGGCATTGCCTGCCGTGCTGTTGCCGGCAAACGTCGTCCGGCCGCTGGTCGTGATCGCGGTCAGGCCGGTCGTATCAGCGTTGACGATCGCGAACGTGGCATTGTTGGTGACGTCGCCGATGATCCTGCTCGTATGCGTCGCATCGCCGAGCTGCAACGTGCCGGCCAGGATCGTCGTGCCGCCTGTATAGCTGTTGCTGCCGGCCAGCACCTGCTTGTAGGTGCCGTCCTTGATCAGGCCGCCCGCGCCGACCAGGTTGCCATAATAAAGAGCGGTCGTCAGGGTCGAGTTCAGGCTGGTGGTGAGATTGCCGCCGGCGAGATCGACGGTGCCGAAATCGGTCGCGCCGGAGGCCAGGATTGCTACGGTCTCGCTGTTCAGAAGGCGCAGCGTGCTGCCGCCGAGGACAATGACGCTGGAGCTATCGCCGATGGCGTGACCGCCTTGTACCTCCAGGGTGCCGCCGAACAGCCGTGTTCCCCCCGTATAGGTGTTGTTGCCCGATAGGGTTAGCGTACCGGCCCCGCTCTTGGTGAAGAGGCCGTTGCCGGTGATCGAGCCGGCGAAGGCGCTGTCGTCGGAGCGATCGAAAACGAGGAAGCTGTTATTGACGATGTTGCCCGCGATAACACCGGACGTGCCGCCATTGCCGATCTGCAGCGTGCCGTTGGAGATGGTGGTGCCGCCAGTGTAGGTGTTGGTGCCGGTGAGAATGGTTGTGCCGGTGCCTCTCTGCGCGAACGCACCGCTGCCCGAGATGTCGCCGCCGAGGGCATAGGTATCGGAGCGATTGATGGCCAGGGTGCCATTGTTCGTGACGTTGCCCGTGATCGAGCCCAAGGCGACGCCATTGCCGAGCTGCAGCGTTCCCTGGGCGATGGTGGTACCGCCAGTGTAGGTGTTGGTGCCGGCGAGGATGGTGGTACCGGTGCCTCTCTGCACGAACGCACCGCTGCCCGAGACGTTGCCGCCGAGGGTATAGGTGTCGGAGCGATTGACGGCCAGGGTGCCGTCGTTCGTCACGTTGCCTGTGATCGAGCCCAAGGCGACGCCATTGCCGAGCTGCAACGTTCCCTGGGCGATGGTGGTGCCGCCGGTGTAGGTGTTGGTGCCGGTGAATGTCAGGATTCCGGCGCCGGACTTGGTCAGCGCGCCGCTGCCTGTGAGCGATTGGCTCACGACGAAATCGTTGGCGGCATTTGCAATATCGAACCCTCCGCCGCCCCAGTTGATCGTCCGCGATGTGCCGGTGAAGCTCGTTCCGGTGACCTGGAGGGTACCGCCATTGAAAGTGATGGCACCCGAGGCGGCGCCGAGGTTGGAGTCCGATGTCACTGAAAGCATGCCGGCCGCGATTGTCGTGCCGCCACTGTAGGTGTTGGTGCCGGTGAGGATGGTGGTGCCGGTGCCTCTCTGCGCGAACGCACCACTGCCCGAGATGTCGCCGCCGAAGGCGTAGGTGTCGGAGCGGTTGACGGCCAGGGTGCCGTTGTTCGTCACGTTGCCCGTGTCGAGCCCGAGGCTAGGCCATTGCCGAGTTGCAGCGTTCCCTGGGAGATGGTGGTGCCGCCGGTGTAGGTGTTGGTTCCGGAGAGCACGACCGTGCCGGTCCCCGTCGTGGTCAGGCTGCCTGCGCCGGACACCACCCCGGACACCGAAAGACCAGCCGTAGACGTATCGAAGGTCAAGGCTGAACCGGAGCCGAGCGTGATCGCATTGCCGAGTGTGAGCCCGTTATTTTGCGCGGCGATGGTCGCTCCGGCGCCGGTGATCAACTGGATGTCACCGACAAGCGTTGAGCCGGTCAGCAAGTTCAATGTGTTCCCGGTGCCGCCGAACTGGATCGCCGCCGCGTAGGTCGTGCCTGCGACCAGCCCGCCGCTGATCGTACCGGAATTGTTGATGGTGTCTCCTCCATTGGTGATGACACCGGCGCCGGCGGCGCCCCCATTTGCGGCGCCGCCCGTGATGGTGCCGCTGTTGATCAGCCTATTGTTGCCGCCGATCAGATTGACGCCCCGGCCGCTGCTGCCCGCACTACCGCTGATTCTGGTGCCAACTCCTCCGCTGCCGCCGGCGCCCCCCGTGATGCTCGCGGTGTTGGTGATGAGCGTATTGCCGCCGAGCACCAGCAGGCCATCGCCACCGCCACCGCCCCCGCCACCGAAACCGCCTGAACCTCCGGCCCCGCCGTTTCCTCCGATGATCGCGCCGGCGTTGTCGATGGTTACGGCTGCTGTCGTGGTTACGCCGGCGCCGCCACCGCCACCGCCGCCGCCATCGGAAACGGTGGTGATGCCGTTGCCGCTAGCCCTCCCCGCGCCGCCAGTGAGGATGCCACCTGCATCGATCGTGAGGTTCGTGCCGGAGAAGTACAGACCGGTACCGCCGCCGCCACCACCTGCTCCATGATTTAAATCGTCGCTCGGAATCGACCCGGTGCCCCCGGTGATCGGGCCCGTGATCGGCGCGTTGGACGATGTGACCAAGCCCACGAGGCCGCCTGTTCCGCCGGCGCTGACTTGGCCCGGGGCGCCGGCGCCGCCGTCACCATTATTGGCGCTAGGGGCGCCGGGAACCTGCACGGTTGATCCGGCGACGGTCGTGGAATTGCCACCGTCACCGTTGCCCGCGCCACCATTGCCACCACGGACCTCGGGCGCCATGGCGCCGCTGCCACCAGGGGCGCTGCAAGCCGCTGTGTTGCCAGGCGTGCATGTCTGCGCATGGGCCGGAAGCGCCAAGCCCGTCAGGCCGAGGAGCAGCGCGATCGGAGACGCTGTGGCGAGCGCGCGGAGCTGCAGCCTGCCCGATTGCCGCTCAGACGAATCCGTCCGCGGGCCGGCGAACCGTCCCGAACCGTGGAGCCGCGCCGCACTCATTGATGCAAGCACGACGTTTCATCTTTGCAGAAACCGAAAATTGTTTGGAGTTTCGCGTTCTTCATGCCTGCCCCCTACCGCCGACGAATCCGCGCCACATATCGCGGACGAACGTGGAGGGAGAATTCGCGGATGAATCGCGATCTGGCCACTACCCAAAAGGGTATACAGGCGTTGTCGTGAGCGTTAAGAAAAACAGCGAGGCTTTGCTGCAACAGACCGAGTTCCCGATCGCTGCGAACTGCGCGCAAAATTGAATCAATCTCAACCAGAAACTGCAATGCAGAATCCCATGGACAACCGGGACAACAAACTCGACGCCGAGATCATTCGTCTTTACGAAACGGAACCCGATCTACACGCGCTGCCTGGCGTGCTGTTCACGAGCATCGGTCGCTTGATCGACGCGGAAGTCGTGAGCTTTTCCGAATTCCATCACGCGAGTCAGGATTTTCGCGCGTTGGTTTCGGTCGAAGACGATCCTGAAAAGCGTGCGCGCGCGATGCAGGCTTTTGCCCGTCACCGGCACTCGCACCCGTTCTGGCAGTATGATCCTGCCTTCTACGGCGAGCGTGCGCTGCGCGAGTCGGATTTCTTCACCGATGAAGAGTACGTCGAACTCCCCATGGCCAGGGAAGCATTCCTGCCGTCAGGCGCCCGTCGGATGATGGCAATCGTGCTGCAGCATGAAGACTATGTGGTCACGATCGTCGGCCATCGTGTGTTGGATCGCCCGGCCTTCAGCGATTTGGATCGCGACCGTCTCGAAGCGTTCCGTCCGCACATTCTGCGAAGCTACCGGCAGGCTCAGCAGCGCACTCTCGCCAAGCTCACTCCGGCCGATCGGCTACGACTGGCCTTCCCCGCGCTCACGCCGCGCCAGATCGAGGTGGCATCGTGGATTGCCCTGGGCAAGTCAAACGATGAGATCGCCGGCATCCTCGATATCGGCGTCGATGCGATCAAGGCGCACGTCAAGGCGATCAACAGCAAGATCGACTCGGACAGCCGCCGTGCGGCCATCGTCATCGCCCACACCACACCGCCTTTCGCCGATCTGCCGCCGCTCTGGAAGCTCGATCTCGACGCGTGGGGTGGCCAGGCGCAGCCGTGAGCTTCTTCGTCAGTAGCAGCGCGTGATGTTGACGGTCTGCTCTCCGCCGCCACGGCCGGGGACGGTCACGCTCTCGGAGGGACAGCTCGACACATAGGGTCGATCGGAAGGTACGACCATCGGCGGATAGCGATGGGCCCAATCCCAGGGGACGTCGTACGTGTAGGTGTTGCGGAAGTCGCCCGAGACCGATTGCGATTGCGGAATGCCGGCGAAGCCTTCGCTCGCCGCTGGCGCATCGAAATAGCCGGCTGTGCCCGGCCAGAAGCCGCCGACAAAGCCTCTCCGGTGCGGCCGGAACGATGGGCCGACGTGCCCACGTGCAACCGACGGTCCCGAAGCAACCCCTCCGCGCGCCGCCCCTCCCGACCTCGCGGATGCATCGTTCGCAGCAAACAGAAGCGCTGCTGCGCCAACAGACGCGATCAACGCGCCACAGACTCGATTGCTCATGGTACGCACCAACTTGCCGGTTACGGAGCCGCACTCGGCGCACGCTAGGCTATGCGCTTTCGTGCCGGCAAACACATCCTTAACTGGTAGTTAAGCAGTAATATTAATAGGGCGCCATTGCCTCAAAACATCGGGATCGGCAGCGCCTGTGCGACCAGCGTCCCGCGAACAAGAAGGCAAGCTTATGCCGCCTTCTTGTTCTCGGCGAGATTGGCAAGTTGCCGCAGGATTTCCGTTGTCCCTGCAAGCCGTTCTTCCGGAGTCTTCCATTCCTGGAAGAACACGACCTTCATGTCGGGCCGCACCTTCGCGGCCTGGCCATGCTGGCGGATGAAGGCGACCAGGCGGTCGGGCTGGGCAAAGGCATTATCGCGGAACGCGATCACCGCGCCCTTCGGACCGGCATCGACCTTCTCGACATTGGCTGTGCGGCAGTAGGCCTTGATAGTGGCGACCTTGAACAAATAGCGCACCTCGTCCGGCAGCACGCCGAAGCGGTCGCGCATCTCGGCTGCGAAATTGTCGATCTCTTCCTCGGTGTCGAGATCGGCGAGCCGCCGGTACAGCGACAGCCGCACCGAAAGATCGTTGACGTAATCCTCCGGAATGAGCACGGGCATGCCGATCGTGATCTGCGGCGACCAGCGGTCGGCGGCAGGCTCGGCCACGCCGGCCTTGAGGTTGACGATCGCCTCCTCCAGCATCGATTGATAAAGCTCGAAGCCGACTTCCTTGATATGACCCGATTGCTCCTCGCCCAGAAGATTGCCGGCGCCGCGGATGTCGAGGTCATGTGAAGCGAGTTGGAAGCCCGCGCCGAGCGTTTCCAGCGACTGCAGCACCTTGAGCCGCCGCTCCGCCTGCGGCGTGATCTTCTGCTGTGCCGGCAGTGTGAACAGCGCATAGGCGCGCAGCTTCGAGCGACCGACGCGGCCGCGGAGCTGATAGAGTTGGGCGAGCCCGAACATGTCGGCGCGGTGCACGATCAGCGTGTTGGCGTTCGGGATATCGAGCCCGGACTCCACGATCGTGGTCGACAGCAGGATATCGTATTTGCCGTCGTAGAACGCCGACATGATGTCCTCGATCACGGTCGGCGGCATCTGGCCATGCGCCACCGCGACCTTCATCTCCGGCACGTTCTTGTCGAGGAAGTCTTTCACACCAGCGAGATCCTCGATCCGCGGCACCACGTAGAATGCCTGTCCGCCGCGATAGCGCTCGCGGAGCAGCGCCTCGCGGATCATCAAGGGATCGTGTGGCGCGACGAAGGTGCGCACCGCGAGCCGGTCGACCGGGGGCGAGGCAATGATCGAGAGCTCGCGCACGCCGGTCAGCGCCAGTTGCAGCGTGCGCGGGATCGGCGTCGCGGACAGCGTCAGCACGTGGACCTGCGCCCGCAACTGCTTCAGCCGCTCCTTGTGGCCGACGCCAAAATGCTGCTCCTCGTCGACAATCAGGAGGCCAAGATCCTTGAACTTGATCGACTTGCCGAGCAGCGCATGCGTGCCGACGATGATATCGACGCTGCCATCGGTGAGCCCCTTCTTGACCTGCGTCAATTCCTTCGCCGGGATCAGCCGCGAGGCCTGCGCGACATTGACCGGGAAGCCGCGGAAGCGCTCGGCAAAGGTCTTGCTGTGCTGGCGCGCCAAGAGCGTGGTCGGCACCACGACCGCGACCTGCTTGCCGTCGAGCGCGACCGCAAACGCTGCGCGCAGCGCCACTTCGGTCTTGCCGAAGCCGACGTCGCCGCAGATCAGCCGGTCCATCGGACGGCCGCTCTCGAGGTCCTTCAGCGTCGAGTTGATCGCGCCAAGCTGGTCCTCGGTCTCGTCATAGGGGAAGCGCGCGCAGAACTCGTCATAGACATGCGGCTGCACCGGCATCTTCGGCGCTTCGTGCAGCATCCGCTCGGCCGCGATCTTGATCAGCTCGCCGGCAATCTCGCGGATGCGGTTCTTGAGCTTGGCCTTCCGCGCCTGCCAGCCGGTGCCGCCGAGGCGATCCAATTCGACATTGGCGCTGTCGGAGCCGTAGCGCGACAACAGCTCGATGTTCTCGACCGGCAGGAACAGTTTTGTCTCCGCCGCATAGTGCAGCTCGAGACAGTCATGCGGCGCGCCGGAAACTTCCAGCGTCTGCAGGCCGATGAAGCGGCCGATGCCGTGCTCGACATGGACGACGAGATCGCCGGCCGCGAGACTCGTGACCTCCGAGATGAAATTGTCGAGCTTGCGATGCGCCTTGCGCGGCCGCACCAGGCGGTCGCCCAGGATGTCCTGCTCGCTGATGACGGCGACGTCGTCAGTCTCGAAGCCGCTTTCCATGCCGAGCACGGCGAGCATCGCCTCGTTACGCGGCGTCGCCTGCACCATGCGCCAGGTGTTGACGTTGGTGATATTGTGAAGCTTGTGGTCCTGCAGCATCGAGCCCATGCGGTCGCGCGAGCCCTCGCTCCACAACGCGATCACCACTTTCTTGCGCTGCGCCTGCAGGGCCTGCACGTGGGCGGCGACGGCCTGGAACACGTTGACGGACGCATCAGTGCGTTCCGGCGCGAAGTTGCGGCCCTGCCGCGCGCCGGCGTCGAACACCTCCGTGCTGCCCTCAGGGACAGCGAACGGCGTCAGCCGCGCCAGCGCGCCGTCGGCGAGCCGCTGCGTCCATTCCGCTTCGGTCAGATAGAGGCGGTCCGGCGGCAGGGGCTTGTAGATCGCGCCGCCGCCGGGATGCTCCATCGCTTCACGGCGCGCGTCATAGTAATCGACAATCTGCTTGAAACGCTCGCGCGCGGCGTCCTCGCCCTGCGGCTCGATCGCAACAGGCGCGCCGTCGAGATAGTCGAGCAGCGTGTCCATCCGCTCCTGGAACAGCGGCAGCCAGTGCTCCATGCCGGGATGGCGGCGGCCTTCGGTGACGGCTTCATAGAGCGCATCGTCGCGCTCCGGTGCACCGAAGGCGGCGACATAGCCCATGCGGAAGCGGCGGATGGTCTCCGTGGTGAGCTGGAATTCCGAGACCGGAACGAGATCGAGCCCGCGCATGTCCAGGAGCGTACGCTGCGTCTCGGCATCGAAGCTGCGGATCGACTCCAGCGAATCGCCGAAGAAATCGAACCGCACCGGCTGGTCGAGCCCGGCCGGAAACAGATCGAGGATGCCGCCGCGCACAGCGTATTCACCGGGCTCGCGCACCGTGGAGGACCGCGTATAGCCGTTGTGTTCGAGCCAGGCGACGATCGAGTCCATCGGTACGACATGGCCCGGCGCGACCGACAGCGCCCGCGCCGCCACCACCTCGCGCGCCGGCACCCGCTGCACGATGGCATTCACCGTGGTCAGCACGATCAGCGGCTTGTCGCTGCCGGCGAGCCGCGACAGTCGCGCCAGCGTGGTCAGGCGTTGCGCCAGGACGCCACCATGCGGCGAGACGCGGTCATAGGGCTGGCAGTCCCAGGCCGGGAACTGCATCACGCCAAGATCGGGCGCGAAGAATTCCAGCGCGCGGGCGAGCTGCTGCATCCGCGGCCCGTCGCGGCACACCACGGCAAGGCTGACGGCCGGACGCTTCGGCTTCGCCGCGATCGCGCGCGCCAGATCGGCGATAACCAGCCCCTCGGCACCCTCGGCGACATTGGCAAAGGTCACCGCGCGCCCGGGGGCCAGCAGTGCGGCGGGTGATTTGGCTTGTGGCTTCATACGTCGTGTTCCACCGCGCGAAACGCCTTGATGCGGGCAAACAGCGCGCCTGCCCCTTCAAGCGGCCTGTCGCCGATCAGCGCGGCATAGAGGTCGGGATCGGGCACCTCGAGCAGGTGCTCCAGTTCGGACAGCTCAGTGTCCGAGAGGTTGCCGATTTCGGCGTCCGCAAAGCGGCCGAGGACGAGGTCCATCTCGCGGGTGCCACGATGCCAGCAGCGAAACAATAGCCGCTTGCGGCGGTCGTCGAGCCCGCCGCTCGACCGTGTCGTTCCCGTCATGTCGCCCAAATCCATCCAAACGCCAAAAGCCCGGACGTGCCGGGCGGGGCTGATATAGCGGCTGACATGGCTAATGTCAGCCCTTCTTGTTCCCCGATTTATCAACTGTTGCGTCATCGCCGGGCTTGACGGAACGCGGCCGGCTGATGACGGATGCTGCCATGCGCCCTGCTCTGCTCAATCCCCTGTTTGCGCCGGTCACGAGCCTGTCGGGCGTCGGGCCGAAGCAGGACAAGCTGCTCCGCTATCTGCTCGACCGCAGCGAGACGCCGCGGCTGGTGGATCTGTTGCTGCATCTGCCCGCAAGCGTGATCGACCGCCGCGCGCGGCCGAAGATCCGCGACGCGGTTCCGGGCACGGTAGTGACGCTCGAGGTCACGATCGACCGCCATCGCCCGGCCCCGCCGCGCAACTCGCGCGCTCCCTATCTCGTCTATGCCGGCGATGACACCGGCGACGTGGTCCTGACCTTCTTCCGCGCCCAGCCGGGCTATGTCGAGAAGCTGCTTCCCGTCGGCGCCAAGCGCTATGTCTCCGGCACCTTGCAGATGTACGACGGCATCCCCCAGATCGTGCATCCCGACCGCGTGGTTGACGAAGAAGGCTTTGCAAAACTCTCCGGCATCGATCCGGTCTATCCGCTGACCGAAGGGCTTGCGATCGGCTCGCTCCGCCGTGCCATCGCGCAGGCGTTGCAGAAACTGCCCGCATTGCCGGAGTGGATCAGCCCCGAGGTGCTGCGCCGCTGCAGCTTTCCCCCGATCGCGGAAGCGCTGCAGCGTGTCCATGTGCCGGTCGAGCTCACCGATATCCTGCCCGACGGCCCGTTCTGGTCCCGCCTTGCCTTCGACGAACTGCTCGCCGGGCAATTGGCGCTGGCGCTGATCCGCGCCCAGCTCCGCCGCCCCGCTGGCGACCGCAATGCCGGCGACGGCCATCTGCGCAACAAGATCATCAACGCGCTGCCTTATGCACTGACTGCTTCGCAGCGCTCCGCAATGGCGGCGATCGCGGAAGATCTGCGCCAGCCGGTGCGCATGCTGCGCCTGCTGCAAGGCGACGTCGGCTCCGGCAAGACGGTGGTGGCGCTGCTTGCGGCCGCGGCCGTCGCCGAAGTCGGCAAGCAGGCCGCGCTGATGGCGCCGACCGAAATCCTGGCGCGCCAGCACATCAAGACCATCGCCCCGCTCGCCGAACGCGCCGGCCTTCGTGTCGCGATCCTCACCGGCCGCGAGAAGGGCAAGGAGCGACGCGAACTGCTGGCCCGGCTCGAGGCCGGCGAGATCGATCTTTTGGTCGGCACGCATGCGCTGATCCAGGACGACGTGATCTTCAAGTCGCTGGCGCTTGCGATCGTCGATGAGCAGCATCGCTTCGGCGTGCGCGAGCGGCTGGCGCTGACATCGAAAGGCGAAGCCGTCGACGTGCTGGTGCTGAGCGCCACGCCGATCCCGCGCACGCTGGTGCTCACTTATTTCGGCGACATGGACATCTCCGAATTGCGCGAGAAACCGGCCGGTCGCCAGCCAATCGATACCCGCGCGGTGCCGGCAAGCCGCATCAGCGACGTGATCGACGCCGTCGGCCGCGCGCTGAAGGCAGGCAAGCTGGTCTACTGGATCTGCCCGCTGGTAGATGAATCCGAGGCCGAAGGCACCGAACACCTGACCAACGCGACCAAGCGGTTTGAGAGCCTGCAGAAGCGTTTCGGCGACAATGTCGGCCTCGTCCATGGCCAAATGAAAGGCGCGGAAAAGGACGCCGTGATGGCGCAGTTCGCCGCGCATGAGATCACGCTCCTGGTCGCCACCACCGTGGTCGAGGTCGGCGTCGACGTGCCGGCGGCGACCATCATGGTGATCGAGAACGCCGAACGTTTTGGGCTTGCGCAATTGCATCAACTGCGCGGCCGGATCGGGCGCGGCTCGGAAGCGTCAACCTGCCTGCTGCTCTACCAGGAGCCGCTCGGGGAGATCGCAAAAGCGCGGCTGAAAGTGATCCGCGAAACCACCGACGGCTTCCGCATCGCCGAGGAAGACCTGAAGCTGCGCGGCGAAGGCGACGTGCTCGGCATCCGCCAGAGCGGCCTGCCCGGCTACCGCATCGCGCGGCCCGAGGTGCACGGCCAGCTCATCGCACAGGCCCGCGACGAAGCACTGCGCATCATGAAGGATAATCCAAAGCTGAAAGGCGAGCGCGGCGAAGCCTTGCGCTGCCTGCTCTATCTATTCGAACGCGACGAAGCGATCCCGCTGATCGGCGCGGGGTGACGCACCTCCCACGTCATTGCGAGCAACGCGAAGCAATCCATTGCGCCGCAAGCTCGGAGAGATGGATTGCTTCGTCGCTGCGCTCCTCGCAATGACGGCGGTGTGCCGCTAGCTCCGTTTCTCCTTGCAGCTCTCGGCAAACGCTCGGAGCTTCGCAACGTCCGTACCCGCGCCGTTGGCATCGGCCGCGATATGCTCGAACAGCCTGGCGAATCCCTCATAGACGAGATTGGCTGGATGATCCGGGCCGAGGAAAGCCGCGATCTCGCGCATCTCGGCGACCCAGCGATACGCCTTTGGCACCATGTCCGGCAGCGCGACGCCAAGCCGCGCCAGGATTTGCGGCTGGCTCAGCGCCAGTTCGTCGCGCAAGGCAGTGGCGGCGCCCGCGCGCGTGGCCGCCAGCACCATGGCGGCGCCGACCGCCGTCAGCCCCTTGTTGATGCCGGCATAGGACATCTTGAGCGCGGAAGCCGCGCCGACCGGCCCTTCGACGATGCGCAAGTCGAGGCCGAACTGCTTGAGCACGGCGAGGTCCTGCGCATGCTCGCCCGAGACATAGAATGCTGGTCCGGCTGAGCCTGGTTTCGGCGGCAAGCCGATGACCGCGCCATCGACGAAGCGCGCGCCGGAAGCAGCGATGATTTCGCCAACCTTCTGCACCGTCTCGACATTGACGGCATTGCAATCGACGACGACAGGTCTCGTTCGGAATTTCACGATACTGGCGGCCAACTGCTCGGCCAGCGCAATCGCTTCCCCCGGCGGAACGATGGAGAGGATGATATCGGCTGCGGCGATATCGGCGTCGGCGGCCGCCACCATGCCGCTGGCCGCTGCGCGCTTGGCGCTCGCTTCGCTCCGGCCGTGTAGCGAGGTCAGGACGCGGGCGCCATGTTCGGCCAAGCGCTGCGCCACTGCGCTGCCCATGGCACCCGGCGCAAGGATCGCGATCGTATTGGACATGAGAGGTCCTCGAGAGTTCCGAGAGACGGTATTTGTAGAACGATCCGGCGGCAAACGCGAGTTCGCCTCACCTTCAAAACACGGCGTTAGATTCCTTGCGTGCGCGGCGGTGGCTTGCGGGCGGCGCCCGGCAGCGGCATCGGGATCACCCGCAGCTGTGGCGGTTCGGATGATTGGGGACCAGACTTGCCGAGCGCCTCGCTCACGCAACGATTGTCATTCATCTTGTCCGCCTCCAGCATACAGGCCGGAAGCATAGTGGTGCGCGTTGTAAGCTTGCGGTCGAGCACCGAGGCGATATAGCCGCGCGGCTCACCAGCCTTGAACGCAAGCCCCATCCACTGGACCTGCGCGCCCTTGGTGCTCGTCAGGCTGGCCATGCGATCGGCGCAGGGCGCGTAGTCCATGGTGATGCTCGGCTCACCCTTGCGGTCCCCAAAGAACAGCAGCGGCCGTGTCGCGCATCCCGTCGCAGGCCTGAGGAAGAGCACGAACAGTCCGAGCTCGTTGCCGCCTTCGACCGAGGCGAGAAAGAAATCCTTGGCATTGTCGAAGGTGCGGAAGACGCGATTGTCGAGCTTCAGCGTCGCCTTGCCGGTCTGCTTGTTGTGGAAGGTTTCGACCTTGTGATCGGCGGCCGAGCCGGAACCGGTCGGCAGTCCGAGCTCGCCCGAACCGAACGCCTCCGCCACCAGCGACTGCAGGCAGTTCAACTGATCGACGCGCGTGAACAGGCAGAACGGCGCCTTGATCTCCTGGCTTTCGAGCTTGTTCGCGATAACGTATGCAATCCGTGCGGTCGGCCGGTCGTTGCGATAGGCAACGGCAGCCCAGAGCGCCCATCCCGTGCGCGTCGTCAACTGAATCTCGACCAGGTCGTTGCATGCGGCGAAGTCGGACAGGATCTGGTTCTTGCCGGAATCGCCGGTCAACATCGCGTGGACGATGACATTGGAGCCGCATCCCGATCTCGTCTTGAGGTGGAGCATGTAAAGCACCGAACCATCGAGGTCGTAGGTGTTGATCTTGCCGATCTCGGCAACGTCCTCCTTCGCAAGGATCTCGCGGTCGTCGAGCTCGATGGTCGCCTGACGCGTCATGTCGTTGATGAAGGTCACGAGACGGTGGCCCTTGAAGAAGGCGTCGCCGGTCTTTCGCTTCATATCATCAGCGCTTGCGGTCCGGATCGCCATCGAGGCGAGCAGCAACATCACCCCGGCGAGAACAACCAGCTTCGTCCGCAATGAGCGACAGGCAAAACGCCATCCACAATCCTGCATCGAGATCGCACCCGACGCCCGGCAAGAAAACCCGGGCTTTCAAGAATAAATTGTCGGTGCAATCCGGGCCGCCGAACAGGCGGTATCCGGTTGACACCGGAATGGCACGCGCTCCCGTGCGCAGCAAGCAGTTCCTGTCACAGGCTAACACGGCGAATCCGCTGCAGCGTGACGATCAAATGACAGCAACCGCTGCGAGATTATTCTACCTTCGCAGGCGCGGGCTTCGGCTGCAGCGCGGAGGCGGAGTTGGCGATGCGGGCGGCGTTGGCCACACCGGCGAGCGCGGCCATGCGCTTTGCATCGCCGTTGCCCGGCTGCACGACGCCGGCGGACATGATCAACGTCGCGGCGTCCTCGGCGCTCAGCTCGACCTCGATGATCTTACTTTTCGGCACGTAGAAGAAGAAGCCGGTGGTCGGGTTCGGCGAGCATGGCAGGAACACCGAAATGTGCTCCTCCTCGCCCGGCAGGCTCGCGGCGATGTTCGCGCTCGGCGACTGCGAGATCAGGACGATCGACCACATGCCCGGCGAGGGAAATTCGACCAGGCCGACGCGGCGGAAGCTGGATCCGTTGCCCGAGAACAGCGTCTCGAACACCTGCTTGAGGCCGCGATAGATCGCGCGCACCGCCGGAATCCGCCCGAGCAGCCGCTCGCCGAGATCGACCAGCGTCCGCCCGATCAGGTTCGCGGTGAGGAAGCCGAGCAGCGTCAGCGCGATCACCGCGACGACCAGTCCGGAACCGGGCACGCCGAACGGCAGATAGGTTTCAGGACGATAGGCCGAGGGCACAAAGGGTCGCACCAGGCCGTCGACCCAGGTCACGAACCACCAGGTGAGATAGAGGGTGATCGCCACCGGTCCCGTGACGATCAGCCCGGTCAGGAAATAGTTTCGAAAGCGGGCCATCAGGCCGCGCGGGCCGTCTGGCGAGGGGTGTTCCGGGGGCGGGATCGGAGACGGATTCTCGGGGTTCATTATGGTTCCAGGTCGCAAGGCGCAGCCAGAATCTCCCAGCTAAGCCATCCTAGCAGGTTTTTGAAGGGCCAACGTAATCCGGGCGGTTGCGGCTATTCGACCGTGACTGACTTCGCGAGATTGCGGGGCTGGTCGACGTCCGTGCCCATGACGACAGCGGTATGATAGGCGAGGAGTTGCACCGGAACGGCATAGACTATCGGCGTAAAGGCGGCCGCCATGTCCGGTAGCACGATCGTGACCAGGGAATCGACGGTCGCCTCCGCGGCCCCCTTGGCATCGGTCATCAGGATGATATTGCCGCCGCGGGCGGCCACTTCCTGCATGTTGGAGACGGTCTTCTCGAACACCTTGTCGAAAGGCGCGATCACCACGACCGGCATGTTCTCGTCGATCAGCGCGATCGGCCCGTGCTTGAGCTCGCCGGCAGCATAGCCCTCGGCGTGGATGTAGGAAATTTCCTTCAGCTTCAGTGCGCCCTCGAGCGCGAGCGGATAGCTGGTGCCGCGGCCGAGATAGAGCACATCGTGCGACTTGGAGATCTCGCGCGCGAGCTTCTCGATCTGTGGCTCCGTGGTGAGCGCCGCCGCGATCAATCGGGGAACCTCGACGAGGCCGTGCACGAGCCTGGCCTCGTCCGCGTCAGACAGTTCGCCGCGCGCCTTGCCGGCGGCGACCGCGAGCGATGCCAGCACCATGAGCTGGCAAGTGAAGGCCTTGGTTGAGGCGACGCCGATCTCGGGGCCGGCCAGCGTCTGCAACACGGTCTCGCTCTCGCGCGCGATCGTCGAGGTCGGCACGTTCACCACCGAAACCGTATGCGCGCCCTGCTCTTTCGCGTAACGCAACGCGGCCAGCGTGTCGGCAGTCTCGCCGGATTGCGAGATGAAGATCGCAAGATCGCCTTTCCGCAAAGGCGCCTCGCGGTAGCGGAATTCGGACGCGATATCGATCTCGACCGGCAGGCGCGAGAACCGCTCCAGCCAATATTTCCCGACATAGCCAGCATAGTTCGCGGTGCCGCAGGCGGTGATCGAGACGCGCTGGATATCTTTGAAATCGAACGGCAGCTTGACCGGCAACGTGACCCGCTCGGTCGCCATGTCGATATAGCGGGCCAGCGTGTGGCCGACCACTTCCGGCTGCTCGTGGATCTCCTTGGCCATGAAGTGGCGGTAGTTCGCCTTGTCGACCAGGAATGCCGATGCGCCTGACTTCAGCACCTCGCGGTTGGCGACCGCGCCATGCTCGTCATAGATCACGCCGACTTCACGTGACAGCACCACCCAGTCGCCGTCCTCGAGATAGCTGATCGTATCGGTAAACGGCGCCAGCGCGATCGCGTCCGATCCCAGATACATCTCGCCGTCGCCATGCCCGACCGCGAGCGGCGAGCCCTTGCGGGCGCCGATCAGGAGATCATTGTGGCCGTTGAACAGGAACGCCAGCGCGAACGCGCCGCGGAGCTGCGGCAGCGACGCCTTCACCGCCTCCTGCGGCGAACTGCCCTTCAGGAGGTAGGAGTTGACGAGATGGGCGACGACCTCGGTGTCGGTTTCGCTGGAGAATTTCGCGCCCTGCTTCTCGAGCTCCTGGCGCAACTCGCGAAAATTCTCGATGATGCCGTTGTGGACAACAGCGACATTGTCCGTCGCATGCGGATGCGCATTGCCCTCGGTCGGCCGGCCATGCGTCGCCCAGCGCGTATGCCCGATGCCGGTGTGGCCATCGAGCGGCTCGGCGCGCAACCGCGCTTCCAGGTTCTTCAATTTTCCTTCCGCGCGCCGCCGCACCAGATGGTCGCCCTCCAGCGTGGCGACGCCAGCGGAATCGTAGCCGCGATATTCAAGTCGCTTGAGCGAATCGACCAGTTGCTCCGCAACCGGTGCCCGTCCGAGAATGCCGATAATGCCGCACATGCGGATCAAAATCCCCAAATCGCCGAAAATTTGCCAAACCGACGACACGCTCCCTTAACGGGAAACGCGGGCACCAACAAACTCAATAATTATTGCGGATTGAGACAGTGTTAAAGGGAAGATTAACGGGTGAGTTAAGGACATATCCAACCTGCCCCTCCCGTTCGCCGCCGTCATTCCGGGGCGTCCGAAGGACGAGCCCGCAATCCATCAGGCCACAGGCGCAAGCGGAGAAATGGATTCCGGGCTCGCGCTACGCGCGCCCCGGAATGACAGCGTCGTCCTGACGAAGGACGGGACGACATCGTAAGGATGGGTGGAGCGCAGCGAAACCCGTCACTCGCGCGGCTTGCTCCATCGCGATGGGTTTCGCTGCGAGACTGGGCAAGAATCTTGGCTGATAGGCCGATGCGTGTACGATTCGGTTATGCCGAATCATAGGTTCAAGGCCGGCGTTAGCCGGGATCAGTCGAGTTTTCTTCCGCCGCGTGTTGAAGATTATGTGGAGCGTGACAATCCGGTTCGAGTGATCGAGGCGTTTGTCGCTGCGCTGGAGCTTGAGAAGCTTGGCTTCCGCCACGACGGGTCAGGCGGCGGGGCTGGGCAGCCTCCTTACGACCCGGCCGACCTTTTGAAGCTTTATCTTTACGGCTACACGAACCGGATCCGGTCGTCGCGCAGCCTTGAGCGGGAAGCCGGCCGCAATCTTGAACTGATCTGGCTGCTGAAGCGGCTGGTGCCCGGCTATCGCACCATTGCCAAGTTCCGCAAGGACAACTGGAAGGCGCTCAAGGCAGCGAACCGGGAGTTTGTGCTTGTGGTGCGCGAGCTTGGCCTGGTGGGCGGTGAAGTTGTGGCGATCGACGGGGCGTTTTTTGACGGCAACGCCAGCAAGGCGAGTATCAAGACGCAGCGCACGCTCGCCAAGCGGCTCGCGGAGATTGACCGGGAGATCGAGGCCTATGGCGCCACGCTTGAGGCCAACGATCGCGCGGAGGCGGCGCCTGCGTCCGCGGAACGGGATGGTGGGGGAGGCGATGGCGAGGACGTCACGCAAAAGGTCGCGGCCTTGATGGCCAAGCGGGCAAACGTGCAGGCCGATCTGGCGCGGCTGGAAGAGAGCGGCGAGAGGCAGCTGTCGCAAACGGATGCCGATGCCCGGCTGTTGTCGAAGAACGGTCAAGTGGTGGCGGGCTACAACGTCCAGATCGCCGTCGATGACAAACATAAGCTGATCGTGGCAAGCGAGGTCGTCAATGACGGCAACGACACCGGCCAGCTTCACGAG
>NZ_JBVAPG010000092.1:0-33482 GCF_055413685.1 Bradyrhizobium sp. LeoA1Lang
CGAGCGCGCGCATCACGGACGGCGAAGTCGTGTGGTCCTGGCGCCCCGACGCTGGCGCTAAGTTTTTCGCGCGAACAAGTTCGCGCTTGAGATGACGGTGGCAAGAAAGCCCGGTCACCGGGGAGAGTACGAAGTAAGCCGTAAACCATCGCGCAGGGAAAGCCGGAATGCTTCGGTTGACCTGTGGTCCTACCCCCGTGCTTTTTGTTGCACGGGACCCATGGGTGCAACCGGCACCCGGCTTTCCCTGCGCCCTCTGTTCAATGAGGAGGGTGGAAGGCGACGCAAACCTCGGGCGCAAAGCTCCGCGAGAACGCGGACTCACATCCTCACGCTATTTGACAATTGAATCAGGACTCACCCCGTCATTGCGAGCGGAGCGAAGCAATCCATTTTGCCGCTTGTGGAGACATGGATTGCTTCGCTTCGCTCGCAATGACGGTGTCGTCCCGTTTTTCGCGGGGACGACAATCGTAGGAAGGGTAGAGCGCAGCGAAACCCATCATCTCGCCGCTTGCTCCATCGCGATGGGCTTCGCTGCGCTCTACCCATCCTACGGCACAATCACCGCAGCACGATCCACGCCGGTGCGTGGTCGCTTGCGCCTTCCTCGCCTCTGATGTCGCGGTCGACACCAGCCTTCGTCAGACGCGGCGCGAGCACAGGACTGAGCAGCAGATGATCGAGTCTCAGCCCGGCATCGCGCGGCCAGCGGTTGCGCTTGTAGTCCCAGAAGGTGAACATCGGCTTTGCCGGATGCAGCGTGCGGATCGCGTCGCACCAGCCCTGGTCGACGAGCGCCTTGAAGGCGGCGCGGCTCTTTGGCTGGATCAATGCATCCTTGTCCCACGAGCGCGTCGGATAGATGTCGAGCTCGGTCGGCGCGACATTGTAGTCGCCGGCGAGCACGACCGGGACATCCTCTTTGAGAAGCTTAGCGGCATGCGCGCGCAATCGCCTGAACCAGGCCAGCTTGTAATCGAATTTCGGCCCGGGTTGCGGATTGCCGTTCGGCAGATAGATGCTGGTGACGATGATGCCCTTGACCGCGGCCTCGATATAGCGCGCCTCATGATCGGTGCGGTCGCCGGGCAGCGCGGTGCGGATCAATACCGGCTCGACTTTTCGCGCGAGGATCGCGACGCCGTTCCAGGTCTTCTGGCCGCACCAGACCGCGCCATAGCCGGCCTTCTCGATCGCGGGCAACGGAAACTCGTTGTCGGTCGCCTTCAGTTCCTGCAGGCTGACGACATCGGGTTTTGCCGCGCGCAGCCAGTGCAGCAGGTTCGGCAGGCGGCGGTTGATGTTGTTGATGTTGAAGGTCGCGATCTTCATGCGTCGAGACGACCGCGATCCGCCCCGAGCCGATCAGGTCGGAGTGCTGCTGGAATCGGCCGGCGGTGGCGGCTCCTCCGCGGGATTGCCGCCTTTGTAGATGCGCGCATAACGCGGACCGAGGCTGGTCAGCACCTCATAGCCGATGGTGCCGAAATGATGCGCTGTTTCGTCGACCGTGATGCCTTCGCCGATCAGGGTGACCATGTGGCCGCGCCGCACGGCATTCTTTTCGATCTCGGTGATGTCGACCGCGATCAGGTCCATGGAAATGCGGCCGGCGATCGGGCAGCGCTTGCCGGCGACCACAACGTCGGCGCCGCGGGTGCCGTCGTTCGAGCTCGCCGCGCGGAAATAGCCGTCGGCATAGCCGACCGAGATGACCGCCAATCGCGTTGGCCGCCGCGCGGTCCAGGTGCCGCCATAGCCGACGGTCTCGCCGCGATCGATGTGGCGGATCTGCACGATGCGGGCCTTGAGATCGACCACCGGCCGCATCGGGTTGTCGGCCTCGGGCGTCGGGTTGACGCCGTAGAGCGCGGCTCCCGGCCGCACCAGCTCGAACTGGAATTGGGGACTGAGGAAAATGCCGGAGGAATTCGCAAGCGACGCCGGCACGCCGGTGAACAGGCTCGCGATCTCGCGGAAGGTCGTAAGCTGCCTGGCGTTGATCGGGCTGTTGAGCTGCTCGGCGGCGACGAGGTGGCTCATCACCAACGTGATGCCGTGATCGCCGGCGTTGATGCGCGGGATGATGCCTTGCGCCTCGTTGATCGTGAACCCGAGCCGGTTCATGCCGGTGTCGATGTGAACGGCGGCGCCGCCCGACCAGCCGGAGCGACGGCAGAACACGTCCCATTCGGCGAGTTCGTTGAGGTCGCCAATCACGGGCTGGCAGTCGAACTTGGCGTAGCTGTCGCCGGTGTTCTGGAAGAAGCCGCCGAGCGCATAGATGGTGGCGGACGGCACCGCCTCGCGGACAGCGCGCGCCTCTTCGATATTGGCGACGAAGAACGTCTTGCAGCCGGCGGCGGCCAATGCCCGCGAAACCTGCGCAGCGCCGCAGCCATAGCCGTCGGCCTTCACGACGGCGCCGCATTCGGCCGGAACCGCGGTCTTCTCGAGCCTGCGCCAATTGGCGATGATGGCGTCGAGATCGACGGTCAGGATGCCCGTGGCGGTCGGAGGCACCGCGAGCTGGTTTGCGTCGGACGCAAGCTGCGCGCCCTGCGGGATCGGATCGGAAGCGACGTTCATGGAGCCGTTTTACGCGGGCGGCAGCAATGGTTCAACCGCGCATCAATAAGACCGATCCGGCACTTGACCGTCATGGGCGAGATCGCCGAACCGTGTCACGCTGGCTTCGAAGTGCAGTTCGACCGAGCCGGTCGGGCCGTGGCGCTGCTTGCCGATGATGACTTCGGCCTTGCCGTGGGCGAGGTCCATGTCAAGCTGCCATTTCTCGTATTCCGGCGTGCCCGCGCGCGGTTCCTTGTTGGCGAGGTAATATTCCTCACGATAGACGAACATTACGACGTCGGCGTCCTGCTCGATCGAACCGGATTCACGCAGGTCGGAAAGCTGCGGACGCTTGTCGTCGCGGTTTTCCACCTGGCGCGAGAGCTGCGACAATGCGATCACCGGGACGTTCAATTCTTTCGCCAGCGCCTTCAGGTTGGTCGTGATCTCCGTGATCTCCTGGACGCGGTTGTCGGTGCCGCGTTTGCCCGATCCCTGCAGAAGCTGGATGTAGTCGATGACGATGAGGTCGAGACCCTTCTGTCGCTTCAGCCGCCGCGCCCGCGCGGTCAGTTGCGAGATCGACAGGCCGCCGGTTTCGTCGACGTAGAAGGGCAGGGACTGCAGCTCGATCGAGCATTCGCGGATCTTCTCGAAATCCATCTCGGTGATGCCGCCGCGGCGGATGTGGCTCGAGGGAATGCCGGTGCGCTCGGCGAGAATACGGGTGGCGAGCTGCTCGCCCGACATTTCGCAGGAGAAGAAGCCGACCGCGCCGCCGTGGACCGCCTTGATGCTGCCGTCGGCCTGCACTTCGCCCTCATAGGCCCTGGCGATGTTGTAGGCGATGTTGGTCGCGAGCGAGGTCTTGCCCATGCCGGGGCGGCCGGCGACGATGATGAGGTCCGACGGCTGCAGGCCGCCCATCTTGGCGTCGAGGTCGCGCAGGCCGGTCGAGATGCCCGACAGCTTGCCGTCGCGTTGGAACGCCTTCGCGGCCATGTCGACGGCAAGCGTCAGCGCTTGGGAGAAGCGCTGGAAGCCGCCGTCATAGCGGCCGGTTTCGGCGAGTTCGTAAAGCTGCCGCTCGGCGTCCTCGATCTGGGCGCGCGGTGCGAAATCCACCGGCGCGTCGAAGGCGACGTTGACCATGTCCTCGCCGATCCGGATCAGGTCGCGCCGCAGCGACAGGTCATAGACGGTCCGGCCATAGTCCTGGGCGTTGATGATCGTGGTCGCTTCGGCGGCAAGGCGGGCGAGGTATTGGGCAACCGTCATGCCGCCAATGTCCGTCTCTGCCGGCAGGAAGGTCTTCAGCGTCACGGGGGTCGCCACCTTGCCCATGCGGATCAGGCTACCGGCGGTCTCGTAGATCGTCTGGTGGAGCGGCTCGAAGAAGTGTTTCGGCTCCAGGAAATCGGAGACGCGGTAGAAGGCGTCGTTGTTGACCAGGATCGCGCCCAACAGGCCCTGTTCCGCTTCGATATTGTGCGGCGCGCTGCGATAGGCCGGGGTTCCCGGCTCGGGCGCGAGCTTCAGGACGTTCGAATCAGTTGCCATGGACGGAATTATTCTTCGGATTTCGCCGTTATTGGGATTCCCGGAAGCAGGGGCGGCGATAAAGCGCCACCGCTGTCGGAAGCGGAAGTGCCCATGCGCCTTATTCACGATTCACACAAGCGAAGTGTGAATCACGTAGCAGCGGTGCACGATGCTTGACGGATTTCGGGGGCGGGGCGGCGAGTCGCGAGGAATGTTTTGGGGCAGGCTGAACCTAATTCCACCTGGACGAACCAACATCCAAGGGAACGGCGCGCGTCCGGCCCGCTATCTCAGGTGAGGATGAGATAGGCGAACGCAACCAAAGCGGCGACGATGCCCACAGCGATCAGGGCGTAGTCGGTTTTGAGGTCGCGCGGCGGATCGAACAAGGATCTGTAGGTCTCGTGGGACATGGTGGTGGTCTACGCCCAAACCGCCCGCCCACCTTGTGAACCAGTTCACATGGGAATGATTTTTATTGCGCCAGGGTAGGCGGGAACGGACCAAAGGGTTTCGGGTTAGTTAAAGCGATGAGCCAGCGATTTCATATCCGGCGATCGGAACAGGGCGACCGGCGGTTGCTGTCGATGCTGATCGACGCCATGGAGGAGGCGTCTCGTCCGGAAATCCGCAATGTTCCCTGCGACAAGCAGGTGCTCGCCGCCGTCGAAGCGCGACTTGCGCGCCCGGCCGTAGCCTATCCTGTTACGGCTCGGCCTTCAGCTTTCGCAACTGAACCTATTCGCCTGCCAATTGCAGTCGCGGCCGCGCGCGCTGCTCGATGCCGCGGAGCTTGGCCTCTTCCTGGCCGATATAGTCGCGGGTGATCGGCACGACGCCCTGCCGTTTGGTGAGCTGGAGCTGGAAGTTCATCATGTTCTGCTTGCGGAACGACATTTCGGACGCCGCCAGATAGAACTCCCACATCCGCGCAAAGCGCTCGTCGTAGAGGCGGACGGCCTCTTCGCGCCGCGCCATGAAACGCTCACGCCATGCCCTCAAGGTCTCGGCATAGTGCAGTCGGAGGATCTCCATGTCGCAGACCAAGAGCCCGGCCTTCTCGATCGCGGGCATGACTTCGGACAGTGCCGGGATATAGCCGCCGGGGAAGATGTATTTCTCGATCCAGGGGCTGGTGACGTCAGGCCCCGTGGACCGGCCGATCGAGTGCAGCACCATCACGCCGTCGTCGGTCAGCAACTCGGCGCAGCGGCGGAAAAAGGTCTCGTAGAAGTCGACACCGACATGTTCGAACATGCCGACCGAGATGATGCGGTCGAACGGGCCGGGGATGTCGCGATAGTCCTCGAGCAGGAAGCGCGCCGATTGCGAGAGGTTCTTCTCCGCCGCCCGGGTGTTCGAAACCTGGAGCTGCTCGGTGGAGAGCGTGACGCCGGTGACGTCGGCGCCGGTCATCTCGGCAAGGTAGAGGCCAAGCCCACCCCAGCCGGAACCGATATCGAGCACGCGCTGGCCCGGCCGCACCAGGAGCTTGGCGGCGAGATGGCGCTTCTTGGCGAGCTGGGCGTCGTCCAGCGTCGCATCCGGCGTCTCGAAATAGGCGCAGCTATATTGCTTGTCGGCGTCGAGGAAGAGGGAATAGAGCCGGCCATCGAGGTCATAGTGGTGAGCGACGTTGCGCCTCGACCGGCCTCGCGGATTGAATTGCCAGATGTGCCTTCCGAGATAGCGCAGGAGCCATTGCGGCTTGGCCCAGCGCGGCAGCATGTCCGGCTGATCCATCAGGATCGCAAGCGCATCCGCAATCGAGCCGTTCTCGACGACGAACGTGCCGTCCATATAGGATTCACCGAGACTGAGCTCGGGATCGAGCAACACCCAACGCTCCGCGGCTGCGGTCAGGAACCGCACCGGAACCGGCTGCCCGGCGCCGTCGCCGCACGTGAACTTTGCCCCGCTTGCGGTCGTGACCGAAAGCGCGCCACGGCGAACGAACTGCCCCAAGAAATAACGCAACAAACGGTCCATAGAAGCACCACAGAGCGACCGGCCGTTACCCTGACGCGCAGTGGAACAGATGGTTCCAATGTGAGTCAACATCACTGTAGGTGTGATCGGGGGGAAGCGCTATTGCGTTGTAGTCAAAGCGGATATTCCCGAATGTGACAATTGCGTGGATGCGTCACAACTGCGCTTCCATTCGCCCGATAATCGGCTAAAAGGGGCGCGCCGCAACCGGATCGAGCAGGGCCGGGTGGCGTTTCCACGATCAGGAGAATGGGGGATGTTGGGCCGAGCGCTCATTTTCGCGACGGTGATTCTTGTTGTCGCCGGCCTTGCGGCGAACTCGGCGCATGCCCAGCCGACCAATCTGGAGGCCGGCAAGAGCCCCTCGCAGATCTTTGCCGGCACCTGCAGCGCCTGCCACAAGTCGGCGCGCGGCCTGCTCAAGAGCGTCAGCGCTTCGGCGCTCCCGGGATTCCTCCGCCAGCACTACACCACGAGCAGCGACATGGCCTCGCTGCTGGCGTCCTATCTCGTTTCCAACGGCGCCAGCGATACGCGATATCAGGGCCGGCAGGAACAGACCAAGCACGGCAAGGATGCGAAGCAGCAGGAAGCCGCGCGCCCGGCCAGCCCGCCCGAACCGGAGCGGCCTAGCCGCAGGTTCTTGTTTCCATGGAGCTCGCCCGAGCCCGCCCCCGATGCGCAGCAGGCCGCCAAGCCTGATGCTGACGGCCTCAATCCACAAGGCGAGGGCAGGCGGCATGGTCGCAACGCCAAGCGGCCGCAGCAGCCGAGCGAGGCGGCACCTGACGCGGCCAGCCCGGAGCAGGCAACCGAGCCCAAGCCGGCCACAAAACAAAAGATGGGCAAGCGCGGCAAGCCCAGCGAGGAACCTGCCAGACAGGCCGAGCCAGCCGTGGAAGAGACGCCGAAGGGCGAGGCCGCCACGGTTGAGTCGAGGGAGAGTGGCGGCAGCGAGCCAGCACCGCCGCGGTCGGATCCAGTTCCACCGGTGACGCCAGCGCCGCCAGCAGCCGCTGCAGCTCCGAGCGCTCCGGAACCGTCCGCAAGCCCGTCTACGGCTACTCCGGCAGCTCCTGCAGCTTCGCAGTGACGGCGTCCGCGCCGTCCTCATTGCCGCCATCCCAGTCGGCTAGATCGACCAGTCCGCCGATACATCCTGTCTCGCAATAGGCTCACCCAAGGCGCATTTCCGCGCCAAGGCCAAACTTGACCATCCTTAGAGTGTTACTCTAGAGTGGAGCTCCAGAGAGGTGGAGCATGGCAACCACGGCGCGAGAGGACTTGTTGGCCGCAGGTCTTGCAGTCTTCGACCGCGATGGGTTTGAGGGCGCGACGGTTGCGGCCATCCGAACCCGTGCACGGGCCTCCAACGGCAGCTTCTTCCACTTCTTCGGATCGAAGAAGGCGCTCGCCGGCACCCTGTTCCTGGACATCCTGCAGCGCTATCACGCCGCCATGCTCGCGGTGCTTGATCGATCCTGCGGCGCGCGGGACGGGGTCGGGCGGCTGATCCGCGCCCATCTCGACTGGGTCGTCATCAACCGGCGCGAAGCACGCTTCCTGTTCGAGATATCCCGCAGCGAATGGAGCGATGAGCTTCGTGACGCGCAGCGCAGGGAGAATGTGCGGCTCGCTGACGGGATCGAGAATTGGCGGGCGCCGCTGCTTGCAAGGGGCGAGCTATTGCCGATGTCGCCAACCGTTTTCATCAGCCAGATCATCGGGCCCGCGCAGATCTTTTGCCGCGCCTACCTGTCGGGCCGCGACCGCGGCGATCCGAGGGAGCAGGCCGATATGCTGATTGCCTGCGCGATCCGCGCCGTTGCCGCTCCCGGCGCAGCGGAGAGAAGTGGAGATACGCCATGACAGAGGATTTGGATCGCGACTTCACGCCGATCGCGAAGCGCATCCGCGACAATGTCGGTCGCCAGGGATTCATGAATCACGTCGGCGCCGAATTGTCCGAGCTCGCCCGCGGCACCTGCACCATCGAGGTCGGGCGGCGGCCGGAGCTGTTGCAGCAGCACGGCCTGTTCCACGGTGGCGTCACGGCGTTTCTGGTCGACAACGCAACCACCATCGCGGCCGCGACCACGCGCGGCCAGGCGGCGCTGACGGCCGAATACAAATTGAACCTATTGTCGCCAGCGTCCGGCGATCGCCTGATCTGCCGCGCGCGCGTGATCAAGCCGGGACGGCAGGTCGCCGTCGTCGCGGCCGACGTGTTCTGCGTCATTGACGGCAAAGAGAAGCACACCGCGACCGCGCTCGCTTCGATCGCCATGCTGGATGAGAAGGCGGCGGCCCGAATCGAAAGCCCGGCCTGATCGAGGCCGGGCTTTGATCTTGCCGTAAACGAAGAGGCTTACTTTTCCTCGGCGGCCGGCGCCGGCTCCACCGGCTCCTCCTGCTGCGCTTCCGGATCGAAGAACTCGCCGGCGGCGGCAAGCGCCTCGGCTGCGGCGTCCTGGTCTTCCCGGCGGCTCGAGATGTCCTCGCCGCGCTTGATGCGCTCGGCTTCATCCGCGCTGCGCGCGACGATGACGGTGACGCTGGTCTCGACCTCGGGGTGGACGGCGATCGTCACCTTCTGCTGGCCGATCACCTTGATCGGCGAGTCCAGCCAGACCTGCGGCCGGCTGACGATGATGCCGTCGGTCGCCAGCGCCGTGACGATGTCGCGCACCGAAACTGAGCCGAATAGCTGACCGCTTTCGGAGGCCTGGCGAATGATCATGATCTCGCGGCCGTCGATCTTCTCGGCCACCTTGCTGGCTTCGGACTTGGCCTGAAGATTGTTGGCCTCGAGCTCGGCCTTCATGCCTTCGTACTTGGCGCGGTTATCGGCGGTGGCGCGCAGCGCCTTGCCGCGCTTCAGGAGGAAATTGCGCGCAAAGCCGTCGCGGACCTTCACGACCTCGCCCATCTGGCCGAGCTTGGCGACACGTTCCAAAAGAATGACTTCCATATTGCTTCTCCTTCAATCTTGGTTTGGGTTGATCGGTTGAATTCAGGATGCAGGGAGCGGTGGCGGCCTGGTCCGTAGATAGCGTTGGCGCAATCCGAACAGCGCGTCGGCTATTCCGAGCACCACCATCGCCATCACCGGCCAGGTGAAGATCACAACCACGGCATAGGCGCAGCTCAGCCAGAGTGTGCGGCTGTTGAGCGATTGCGTCACCGTGTGCAGCACGGCGAAACCGGTGAGCGCATAAGCCGCCATCAGGGCGATGGTCGTGACCTGTGCGAGGATGGCCAACAGGCCGCTCGTGAAGCAGAAGGCGATGGCCACGCACGAAGCCACCAATGTCATTGCCGGGAGCGCAGTCGCCCGCAGTTCGGGCCACGGGCGTCGCAGGCGGCCCGAGGTCGCCGTGATCAGGGTCGCCAGCCAGAGATTGATCGTCAGCGATATCATGGTGACGATGACCGCGGCGAGCGGTGCGACAGCCACCATAGCGTCGACCACGCGTTCCATGTCGGCGCTCGCTGTCACCATGCGCGAGTCCAGAACCCGCATCAGACCGCGCTTCATGGCACCCGCGATGCTGGCGGCGTCGGTGCCCAGCGTGAGCAGGGCCGCCATCGTGGTGAGCACGGCAAAGCCTGCAATCCAGAGCAGGATACGGCCGACCGGATACCATTCGAGACTGGCGGTCGCCGGAGCGGGCCCGCCAGTTGGGCTCGGCTCGGCAACCGGGCGTCCCAGTAGCGCGAGGTACCCGAGCCACCAGGCCGGCAGCGCAACCATGATGACAAAGGTGATGCAATAGGGCAGGCCGAAGATCGCGCCGAGGCCCAACGCGGCCGCAATGCCGCCAATACTTGCCGTGAGCGGACCCCAGCCGAGCCCTGCCATCATCAATGGCAGCGGCGCCAGCCAGAACAGCAACAGCGAGATCATCGCGCCCGAAATCATCGAGGCGAACATCAACGCCGACGCGCAGCCAGCAGCGATAGCAATGAACAACGTCGCGATCATTAGCTGTCCCGCTCCTTTCGAGCGGTTAGAGGTCCTGCCTGAGAACCCCAACCATCGGCGACCGGACGACCCGGAAGCCTTATGAGCAAATGGTCCGCAGCGCGCGAGGTGCTGCGGACCAGATTGACTAGCGAATCACGTAGGGCAAGAGGCCGAGGAAGCGCGCGCGCTTGATGGCGCGGGCGAGTTCACGCTGCTTCTTGGCGGAAACGGCCGTGATGCGGCTCGGCACGATCTTGCCGCGCTCGGAGACGTAACGCATCAGCAGCTTGGAATCCTTGTAGTCGATCTTCGGCGCATTCGCTCCCGTGAACGGGCAGGACTTGCGGCGACGGAAAAACGGACGGCGGGCACCGGCTTCAGCCATGATTCTTACTCCTCGGTCGCAGCGTCTTCATCGCGCGGACGGCGCGGGCCACGGTCGCCGCGGAATCCACCGCCGTCGCGATCGCCACGGAAGCCGCCACCCTCGCGGTCACCGCGGAAGCCGCCGCCGCGATCATCGCGCTCACGGTCACGGTCAGCCTTGCGCATCATCGCCGACGGGCCTTCCTCGAGCTCCTCGACGCGGACGGTGAGATAGCGGATGACGTCTTCGCTGATCCGCTCCTGGCGCTCGATCTCGCTGATTGCGGAAGACGGCGCGTCGAGATTCATCAACACGAAATGCGCCTTGCGATTCTTGTTCATGCGGTAGGTGAGGGAGCGCACGCCCCAATTCTCGGTCTTGGTGACCTTGCCGCCCGCCTGTTCGACGATACCGGTCATCTGCGCGGTCAGCTCGTCAACCTGCTGGGTGCTCGCGTCCTGGCGCGCGAGAAAAACATGCTCGTAAAGAGGCATGGATGTCCTTTCTAGTGTTGGCGCGGTTCCCGGCGACAAGCCCTTCGAGACCTTCGGAAAGGACTCGATGCTGCTCAGAAGGCGGAAGCACGGGACGACGGGCCGACTGGCCCTGCCACATCAAAATCAACGAATGAAATTGCTGAGACCGTCCGTTCAGCTCCCGGCCGGGACCCACGGATGGCGGGCTTTATAAGGATTTTGCGCGTTTTGGCAAGGTTGCCGAGCGAGGTTTTTGGCGTCTTGGCGGGCCTATTTGCGCCGGATCGGTTCGTCCAGCTCCGTCTTGATTTATTTGTTTGTATATCATACAAATAAATCGAGGAGACGACCAATGGCAGCCAAAGCTGCGTCCGAATCGCCAGCCGGCGATCCAAAACATGCCGTTCGCGCCACGCGCGCGGCCGGGCGCAAAATGCGTTCGCTGCTGCTCGACGCCGCAAGCCGCCTGTTCAAGGAACAGGGGCTCGCCGGCGCCTCGATCACCGATATCGCTGCGGCGGCGGACGCCTTTCCGAGCCAGATCACCTACTACTTCCGCACCAAGGAAGCGCTCTTCGTCGAGGCCGCCTGCCGCGACATGCTCTATGTGGCGCGCGCGGCGGAGGAGGCTGCGCTGCGGGCGGAGACGCCGCGGGACTACACGCGTGCGCTGGTCGAGACGGTGACGGCGACCGATTCGGTCGCCTTCTTTGCGGAGGCGCTGACCCTGACGCGGCGCCGCCAGGATCTCGCGCCGCTCGTGGAGCGGACCATCGAGCGGCTGCACAGCCAAGGGCTGCGCGCCTATGCGGGGCAGATCGAACGGCACGGCTGGCGCACGCTGCGCGACCCCGCCGCGACCTCGCGGCGGTTCTGGGCGGTTGCGATCGGCGTCATCCTCGAAGGCTATGCGATGGGCCGCTCGGCGGAGGAGCTGTGCAGCGAAATGCTGCGCGTGCTCGGCGAGCAGGCCACCACCACATCCAGCGCCGAGAACACGCGCCTGCGCCTGGTCGGCGATCCCAGCACATCCACTTCCACCTCTCGCGACGAGGAGACTTCGCCATGACCGCGCTTCGCATCCGCGCCCGCGACTTCCTGACCGAGGATCAATTGATCGCCGTCCGCCAGCGCTCGACGTTGAAGGGCATCGCGCTGATTGCGCATGCCTGGGCGCTGATATCAGGCGCGATCGCGCTGGTGGCCTGGTGGCCGAATCCGCTGACATATCTCCTCGCCGTCGCGATCATCGGCTCGCGGCAGCTCGGGCTCGCGATCCTGATGCACGACGGCGCGCATGGATGCCTTTCAGCGGACGAGAAGACCAACCTGACATTGAGCCAGTGGTTTTGCGCCTATCCGATCTTTGCGGAGACGCGCGCCTATCGCCGCTATCACCTGCAGCATCACGCGCGGACGCAGCAGGAGGATGATCCCGACCTCGTGCTGTCGGCGCCGTTTCCGATCACGAAGATGAGCTACCGGCGCAAGTTCATTCGCGACATCACCGGCCAGACCGGCTATCAGCAGCGCAAGGCGCAACTGCTCAATGCGCTCGGGCCGAAGCAATGGCCCTGGTGGCAGCGTGCCGCGCATTTCTGGGAGAAGCTCGGGCCGCAATTCATCGTCAACGGGCTCCTGTTTGCAGGGCTTGCGGCTGCCGGCGTGTGGTGGGCTTATCCACTGCTATGGCTGGTTCCGCTGCTCACCTGGATGATGGTGATCACGCGCATCCGCAACATCGCCGAGCACGCCGTCGTTCCTGACAGCCACGATCCCCTGCGCAACACCCGGACCACGCACGCCGGCTTCCTCGAGCGGCTGTTCATCGCCCCCTATTACGTGAACTATCACCTCGAGCATCACCTGCTGTTCTATGTCCCGTGCTACAACCTGCCGCGGGTTCACCGCATTCTCAGCGAAAGCCGGCACGCCGGCCACATGGAGGTGCAGCCGGGCTATCTTGCGGTGCTGAGACTGGCGACCGCAAAGCCGGATCATGAGGATCGGCCGGGGCAATTGGTGAGCAGCGCACGCCGGGCGAGGGCCGGCGCGGAAGTAGGCGCGGACCAGAGGGCCGGCGGGTTCTAGGGGAAAGTCCCCATTTCAATGCCGCAACGCGGCTTGACATCCCAGCCCCGGACGGTGTCTTACGCGCCCGTCCAGAGCATGATCCGGAAGGAGCGGAAACCGGCTTTCCCGGAGATCATGCCCAAACAGCTTGGGAGCGCCATGACGGCAGCATTCACTTTTCCGGGGCAGGGGTCGCAGGCAGTCGGCATGGGCAAGGCCCTCGCCGATGCCTTTCCGGTGGCCCGGGCGGTGTTCGACGAGGTCGACGCCGCGCTGGGAGAGAAGCTGACCGGGATCATCTGGGACGGTCCGGCTGAAACCCTGCAGCTCACCCAGAATGCCCAGCCGGCGCTGATGGCGGTCTCGATCGCGACGCTGCGGGTGCTGGAGACGGAGGCCGAATTCTCGGTCGGCCGCGACGCGGCCTATGTCGCGGGCCATTCGCTCGGCGAGTACTCGGCACTGGCCGCCGCCGGCAGCCTCAGCGTCAGCGATACCGCACGCCTGTTGCGCACCCGCGGCCTTGCGATGCAGAAGGCGGTGCCCGTCGGCGTCGGCGCCATGGCCGCGCTGCTCGGCCTCGACTATGAGGCGGCGATGGCGGTCGCCGAGGAAGCTGCCCAGGGCCAAGTGTGCCAGGCTGCCAATGACAATGGCGGCGGACAGGTTGTGGTTTCCGGCGACAAGGCCGCCGTCGATCGCGCGGTCGAGATCGCCAAAGGCAAGGGCGCCAAGCGCGCGATGCTGCTGCCGGTGTCGGCTCCGTTCCATTGCAAGTTGATGCAGCCGGCGGCCGACGCCATGGCCGAGGCGTTGTCCGGCGTCACCATCAAGGCGCCGGCCGCGCCGCTGGTCTCGAACGTGCTGGCGACCGCCATCACCGATCCCGACGAGATCCGCCGCCGGCTGATCGAACAGGTCACCGGCACGGTGCGCTGGCGCGAGTCGGTCGCCTATATGGCAAGCAAGGGCGTGACGCGCTTCTTCGAGATCGGCGCCGGCAAGGTCCTGACCGGACTGGTCAAGCGCATCGCCGATGGCGCGGTAGGAGTTTCCGTCGGCGGTCCCGTTGATATCGCGGCCGCCAAGGATGCATTGGCCGCTTCGGCCTGAAGCATGATCGGGAAAAGTGAGTACCGGTTTTCCCTCCGACAAACGCGATGCGTTTGCGCGCAGATCATGCTCTAAGAGAGCCGAGAGGAGATAGTAATGTTTGATTTGACGGGCAGGACCGCGCTGGTCACCGGCGCCACCGGCGGCATTGGCGGCGCGATCGCACAGGCGCTGCATGCGCAGGGCGCAACCGTTGCGATCTCGGGCACGCGGCGCGAGGTGCTGGATGCGTTTGCAGCCAAGCTCGGTGAGCGTGTTCATGTCCTGCCGTGCAATCTCTCCAACAGTGCCGAAGTCGAGGCATTGGTGCCCGCAGCGGAGACCGCGCTGGGGCAGGTCGACATCCTCGTCGCCAATGCGGGAATCACACGCGACAATCTGTTCGTGCAGTTGCGCGACGAGGATTGGGACGAGGTGATCGCGATCAACCTGACGGCGACCTTCCGCCTCGCGCGCGCCGCCACCAAATTGATGATGCGCAAGCGCTTCGGCCGCATCATCGCCATCACCTCGATCGTCGGCGTCACCGGTAATCCCGGCCAGGCCAACTACACCGCGTCGAAGGCCGGTATCATCGGCCTGATCAAGACGCTGGGCGCCGAATATGCCAAGCGCGGCGTGACCGCCAATTGCATTGCGCCCGGCTTCATCAAGACGCCGATGACGGATGCGCTGAACGACAAGCAGCGCGAGGCCATCCTGGCAAAGGTTCCTGCGGCGCGACTCGGAACGTCCGAAGACATCGCCGCCGCAGCCGTCTACCTCGCTTCCAATGAAGCCGCCTACGTGACCGGACAGACGATTCACGTCAATGGCGGAATGGCCATGTTTTGAGCGGGTTACCGGAGCGTTTTTGCGTGGCGGAATGCCCTACCGGCGACCGGGCGGGGCTTATAGTCAAGACTAGGGAATTATGATAACCGAACCAGCCGCGGATGGGCAAAGAACGCCATTGCAGGATGTTGAAACCCTGTATATTGGCGTGGCGACGCCTGCCGTTCGCCGGGACTTAGTCGGCCACGACCGCCGAATCAAGACTATGCGCGACAGCTTAGGGAAACTACACGACCACGATGGCTCGTATCGTCTGGGGGTCGGGTCCAATGGAACAAGCACGAGGGTGAACGATGAGTGAGATTGGCGAGCGGGTAAAGAAGATAGTGGTCGAGCACCTTGGCGTCGAGCCGGAGAAGGTGGTCGACAGCGCAAGTTTCATTGATGACCTCGGCGCTGACAGTCTCGACACCGTCGAGCTCGTGATGGCATTTGAAGAAGAATTTGGTTGCGAGATTCCCGACGACGCCGCGGAGACGATCCTGACGGTCGGCGACGCGACCAAGTTTCTCGAGAAGAACGCGAAAAGCTGACGCCCTTCGCGGTGCCGACGAAGCCGGACGGACCGTCATCAGGCGGTCCCCCGGTTTCTTGTTGTTGACCGCGCATTTCAGGACGGAGTTCTTGACATGAGACGTGTTGTCGTCACGGGGCTGGGCATGGTTACACCACTCGGCTGTGGCGTCGACACCAGTTGGGCACGTATCCTTGAAGGTCGCAGTGGGGCGCGCAGGATCGAGACCTTCGATGTCTCCGACCTGCCGAGCCAGGTTGCCTGCGTGGTGCCGCGCGGCGATGGCAGCGAGGGCACCTTTAATCCCGATCAGTGGATGGAGCCGAAGGACCAACGCAAGGTCGATGACTTCATCATCTTCGCGATGTGCGCGGCCAAGCAGGCGCTCGACGATGCCGGCTGGCATCCGGAGAGCGAAGAGGACAAGTGCGCGACCGGCACGTTGATCGGCTCCGGCATCGGCGGCCTCTCGGGAATCGCCGACACGGCGGTGCTGCTCAAGGAACGCGGTCCGCGAAAAGTGTCGCCGTTCTTCATTCCGGGCCGGCTGATCAATCTGGCATCCGGCTATGTCTCGATCGAGCACGGCCTGAAGGGGCCGAACCATGCGGTCGTGACCGCCTGCTCGACGGGCGCGCATGCGATCGGCGACGCCGCGCGGCTGATCGCGCTTGGAGATGCCGAGGTGATGGTGGCCGGCGGCGCCGAATCGCCGATCTGCCGCATCGGCATGGCCGGCTTCTGCGCGGCGCGCGCGCTGTCCACCGGCTTCAACGAGACGCCGACCAAGGCGTCGCGTCCCTACGACAAGGACCGCGACGGCTTCGTGATGGGCGAGGGCGCCGGCATCGTCGTGCTCGAGGAATATGAGCACGCAAAGAAGCGCGGCGCGAGGATCTATGCGGAGGTCGTCGGCTACGGACTCTCGGGCGACGCCTATCACATCACCTCGCCGTCTCCGGACGGAGACGGCGGCTTCCGCAGCATGTCGGCGGCATTGAAGCGCGCTGGCATGACGCCGTCCGATATCGACTACATCAACGCCCATGGCACCTCGACGCTGGTCGGCGACGAGATCGAACTCGGCGCGGTCGAGCGGCTGCTCGGCAATGCGGCGTCGAAAGTGTCGATGTCGTCGACGAAGTCGTCGACCGGACATCTGCTCGGCGCCGCCGGCGCGATCGAGGCGATCTTCAGCATCCTAGCGATTCGCGACAACGTCGCCCCGCCGACGATCAATCTCGACAATCCGTCGGTGGAGACGGCGATCGATCTCGTGCCGCACACGCCGCACAAGCGCGAGATCAATGTGGCGTTGTCCAATTCGTTCGGCTTCGGAGGCACTAACGCTTCCGTGATCCTGCAGCGTGTTATCAACTAGATCATGATCCGATTGATCGAATCGGATCATGATCTAACCTCTTTGTTTGGGCATGATGTCAGCGCAATACGCTGCGCGTTGTCCCAGCAGGCGAATTGGAGCCAGCTCACCGTTTTGCCGCAATCGCCGATGACTTCCAGGCGCGGGCGCATACTCGTATGGTATTGATTATATTGGCAGGACTTTAGATTTGTCAGGCCACGATTGAACCGGCAGGATTCAGGTCGAATCGATGAGTGAGAGGCCGCCCATTTCACCGCGAAGCCCGCGCGCCGCGCTGGAGCCTGAACAGGTCCCGCCGCCGCCGAAACGGTCGGACCGTGCCCGCAATCCTTTCGTCGTGGTCGGCAACGCCATCATCACCCTCCTGATCCTTCTGATGATTGGCGCGGGCATAGCCTATTACTACGGAAAGCAGACCCTGGAAGCGTCGGGACCGCTGCAGGAGGACAAGATCGTCAACATTCCGCAGCGGGCCGGCAAGCGCGATATCGCCGACATCCTGCAGCGTGAGGGCGTGATCGACGTCAATCCCTGGGTCTTCATCGGCAGCGTGTTTGCGATGAAGGCGAGTTCCGATCTTAAGCCCGGCGAATATTCGTTCCAGAAGAGCGCGAGCCTGCGCGACGTCATCGGCACCATCGTCGAAGGCAAGGTGGTGCAGCATGCGGTTACCATTCCCGAAGGCCTGACCTCCGAGCAGATCGTGGCGCGGCTGTCGGACAACGACATCTTCACAGGTTCGGTGCGCGAGATACCGCGCGAGGGCACGCTGTTGCCGGAGACCTACAAATTCCCGCGCGGCACCACGCGCGAGCAGGTGATCCAGCGCATGCAGCAGACCCAGAAGCGCGTGCTTGCGGAAATCTGGGAACGCCGCAATCCGGACATTCCGGTCAGAACGCCGGAGCAACTCGTGACGCTGGCGTCGATCGTCGAGAAGGAGACCGGCAGGGCCGATGAGCGCAGCCGCGTCTCGGCCGTGTTCGTCAATCGTCTGCGGCAGAAGATCAAGCTGCAGTCGGACCCGACCATCATTTACGGCCTGGTCGGCGGCAAGGGAACGCTGGGCCGGCCGATCAAGCGCAGCGAGATCACCCAGCCGTCGCCCTACAACACCTACGTCATCGATGGCCTGCCGCCGGGCCCGATCGCCAATCCCGGCCGCGCGTCGCTGGAAGCAGCAGCCAATCCGGCGCGGACCCGAGATCTGTTCTTCGTTGCCGACGGCAGTGGCGGGCATGCCTTCACCGAGACCTACGATCAGCACCAAAAGAACGTGGCGAAGCTCCGTTCGATGGAAAAGCAGATCCAGAACGACACGGTTGAGCCAGCAGACGATCCGCCGCCGCCCGCCGCCAGCGCGCCGCCCGACACCAACCCGACTGCAACCACGCCGCCCAAGCCGCCGGCCAACTCGAAGAAGCCGGCAAGGCCGGCACGGCAGGGCGCGGCGCAGTCGACGACGTCGCCGCCTGTGGTCCAGCGCTGAGTCTGGACGTCGGCCACCGGCACGCGAACGTAATTCCACTTTCAGGGAAATCGGCCTAAGGTCGCACGCGTTCCAGCGAGTCTCACATCTCTTGTCAGAAAGTTTTATGCGATGGCCCTATCGAGCATGACCGGTTTTGCCCGAAGCCATGGCGCGAGCGGCCCCTACACCTTCGAGTGGGAACTGAAGTCGGTCAATGCCAAGGGTTTTGACTTGCGGCTGCGGCTGCCGCCAGGCTGGGACGAGCTTGAGGCCGTGGTGAAGAAGCGCGCGAGCGAAGTGCTGTCGCGCGGAACCGTCTATGCCAATCTCAATGTCAGGCGCGCCAACGCCGTGTCGGCGGTGCGCATCAACGAAGACGTGCTGGCCTCGATCGTGAAGGTCGCGGGCGAACTGGCGCAGCAGATTGACGCGGTGGCGCCGAGCATTGACGGGCTGCTCGGCATCAAGGGCGTGATCGAGGTGGTCGAGCCGGAAAGCGACGAGGCCGAGGACAAGGCGGCAAGAGAGGCCGCCGCGCTGGCCTTTGAGCAGGCGCTGGCCCATCTGGTTGAGATGCGCCGCCGCGAGGGTACGGCGCTCGGGCAAGTGCTGATGCAGCGGATGGACGAGATCGAACAGCTCGCCAAGAAGGCGGAAGCGGCACCGGGCCGCAAGCCGGAGGCGATCCGCGCGCGACTTGCCGAACAGGTCGCGGCGCTGCTGGAGGCCTCCGATCGATTCGATGCGGATCGGCTGAACCAGGAAGCGATCCTGATCGCGACCAAGGCCGATATCCGCGAGGAACTCGACCGCATCGCTTCCCACATCGCGCAGGCGCGTGAGATGATCGGCAAGGGTGGGCCGATCGGGCGCCGGCTGGATTTCCTGGCGCAGGAATTCAATCGCGAGGTCAATACCTGCTGCTCGAAATCGAACGATATCGAGCTCACCAATACCGGGCTCGAGATGAAGAACGTGGTCGAGCAGTTCCGCGAGCAGGTTCAGAATCTGGAGTGAGGCATGACGGCGGCCCAAGGTGAGGCCCAAGGAGAGGCTCAAGGGTTTGACGGGGTCGAGCGGCGCGGCCTGATGTTCGTGCTGTCGTCGCCGTCGGGCGCCGGCAAGACCACGCTGTCGCGGCTGTTGATCGAGCGGATGCCCGGCCTGAAAATGTCGGTGTCGGCGACGACGCGGCCGATGCGGCCGGGCGAGGTCGAGGGCCGCGACTATTTCTTTGTCGACAAGGCGAAATTCGAGAAGATGGTCGCACAGGGCGAGTTGCTCGAATGGGCGACCGTGTTCGACAACCGCTACGGCACGCCGCGCCGACCGGTCGAGGCCGCGCTATCGGCGGGACAGGATGTGCTGTTCGACATCGACTGGCAGGGCACCCAGCAACTGCGCGAGAAGGCGCGCGCCGACGTGGTCAGCGTCTTCATCCTGCCGCCGTCGGCGGCCGATCTCGAGAAGCGCCTGCACACCCGCGCGCAGGATTCCACCGAGGTGATTCGCGGGCGGATGAATCGCGCTACCCACGAACTCAGCCATTGGGCCGAGTACGACTACATCGTCATCAATCAGGACGTCGATCACGCCTTCGCCGAAGTGCAGTCGATCCTGAAGGCGGAACGACTGAAACGCGAGCGCCGCACTGGCCTCACCGAGTTCGTGCGCAACCTGCAGCGCCAGCTCGAGAAGTAATCCCGCTCAGGCCGTCGCGCTTTTCGCGAGACGCGCCAGCATTTCCTTGATCTCGCGCTGCGTCTCTTCAAACGAGGGCTGCGGCTGTTCCGCTTCGATGCGAGGCGCTCGCGGCGGTTCGACCGGACGCGGCGAACTCTCCTTGTGCTGGGCGGCCAGTTGCGGGGCGCGCTCGGCATGATCGCGGTCCCAGGGCGCACGCCATTCATTGTCGACCTCGTAGGGCGGTGCGCCCGTACGGTTGAGTCGGAAGATGAGGCCGCCGACCAGGCCGGCGAGCGCAAGTGTGCCTGCCATGATGAACAACAGCGTCGAGGTTGATTGCTTCTCAACCGTCGAATGCGCGGTTGCGGCGGGTGCCGGCGGCGGCGCGGGTTGCGGCGCCGCCTCGGGCTCTTCCTGTGGGCTCACGGCCGTATCAGCGGCGGCGACCTTGCTGCCGCCGGATGCGGCCATGCTCGATTGGTCAAGCCAGCGTGCCGAAACCAGCGAGCCGGAGGCGGGTGCGCCGACGGAGGGGGGCGCGTTGTCGAGGGCGGAGGCGGGCTTCTGTTTGGTGTCCGCCTGCGATGAAGTCAGCTCAGCGCGCGCATCTGCGACCGACGGGCTGATGCTGGCCGCCGGCTGGGGCGGGTTGGCGGCTTCGGCCGGCGGCGGGGATTCCTGCTGTACAGGCGCGGCCTTCGCCGCCTTGCTGCTCCCTTCGCGGACATACCAGCACTTGCGCTTGGTGGAGCGCTCAAGGCGATAATACCAATGGCTTCCTGCAGGCGCCGTCCCCTGTGGAGCCGACAGGCAACTGTCGGCAGTCTTGGCGCTGTCGGCACTCTCGGTACCGTTTTCCGCTCCGGCGGTGAAGCTGGCACCCGCCAGCATCGTAGCAACAAGTGCTGAAATGAATTGGGCGGTACGCTTTGACATCTACATCCCCGATAACACCGGCTACCTCTTAACCCCTAACTCTCGGTAGGAAGTTGGGTGGCAATGCGCCGCAAATCCGGAGTGGGTGGGGCTTAATTGCGGCTCGCCGGCCGCCTCAATTGCGGCAGATCGGGGCATCGGGGATGCACCGACAGCTATTGCTTTGAAGCGGTCCAGCGGCCGACCCAGCAGTCGGTCTGGCGAAAACTTCCCGAGCCGGAACGGCTTGAGATGCGGCCGGTGCTGATCAAGGTGATCCAGTTGGCAGCACCGTTCGGACCGATGCTGCCGTTCTGGCCTATATCGTGATCTAGTTCTTCAGAACGATGCGTCCGACGACCTTGCCCGCGCGCAACTGGTCGATCCACTTCTGGACGTCGGCCATCGGTTCTTCCCGCATCGGCGTCGGCTTGATCTTGCCGGCGCGCGCGAGCGCCATCAATTCCTGGGCCTCGGCCAGCGTTCCCACCATGAAGCCCTCGATGGTCATGCGCTTGTAGACCCATTGCACCATCGGCAGGCTGAAAGTACCGCCCATCAGGCCGGAGACCACGATCTTGCCGCCGCGCGCCAGCACGGAGACTGCGAACGCCATGGACTTCTCGTTGCCGGCGAAATCGACGACTTCGTCAAATCCGCCTTCGGTCTCTTTCAGGATACGCTTGAAGACATCGGGCTCGGCCGGGTCGTAGGCGACTGCTGCACCGTTCTGCAGCGCAGTCTCGCGCGCGGCCGGGCTGAGGTCGGCAACCGAGATCGGTTGCTTGAACATCGCCTGCGCGAACGAGAGCCCCATCATGCCGACGCCGCCGAGGCCGATCAGCAGCAGGTTGCGCTTCCGCGGGCGATCCACCAATCGTTTCAGCGCACCGTAGGCGGTGATGCCTGAGCACATCAGCGTGGCCGCCTGATTGATCGGCAGCGGATCGTAGTCGAGCAGGTATTTTGCATCGGGCACCAGCACATGGCTAGCGAAGCCGCCATCGATGGACACGCCCAGGAAACGCTGCTTGACGCAGAGGTTCTCGTCGCCGTTCAGGCAATCGCGGCACTGGCCGCAGCCGATCCACGGAAAAACGGCCTTCTTTTTCCCGATCAGGTCAGCCGGAACATCGGGACCGGCTTCCGCGACGACACCCGCGATTTCGTGGCCGAGCGTGAAGGGCAGCGTCATGCCGCGTGTTGTGTCGAGCTTCTTGCCGCAGCCGAGATCGGCGTAGCCATCCTGGATGTGCAGGTCGGAATGGCAGAGCCCGCAACGCTCGATGCGGACCAGGACTTCGCGTCCTTCTGGCTTCGGCGTCTCGACGATGGTCTCGCACAACGGCGCATCAAATTTGACGAGGGACTGGCGTACCATTTGCGCCATGGCGTTCACTCCTTAGGCAATGTTCGATGTTGTGTTTCTTATATTGGCCAATTCACGGGCCATGGCAACAAAGCCGGAGATGGGAATAGTTTCGGCGCGGCGGGTGGTATCGATATTTGCCGCCGCAGCGAGCCGGGCTGGATCGACCGAAAGCGACTTCAGGCTCTGGCGCAGCATCTTGCGGCGCTGGCCGAAGGCTGCGGCCGCCACCTGTTCCAGCGCACGGCGGTCGCAAGGCTCTGGCGCGGCGCGTGGTATCAATCGTACCAGCGACGAGGTGACCTTCGGCTGCGGTACGAAGGCCGACGGCGAAATGTCGAACAGGAGCTTTGTTTCGGCGCGCCAGTTGGCGAGCACGGCAAGCCGGCCATAGGCCTCGCCGCTCTCCTGCGCGACGATCCGCTCGGCGACCTCGCGCTGGAACATCAGCACCATCATGTCGTACCAGGGCGGCCAGGGTTCGATCGACAGCCAGTCGACCAGAAGCTGGGTCGCGATGTTGTAGGGCAGGTTGGCAACGATCTTTGCCTTGCCGCCATCGAGCAGGGGACGGGGATCGAATTGCTGCGCGTCGGCATGCACGATCTCGAGCCGTCCCGGGTATCGCTTGACGATGTAATCGAGCGCAGCCAGCGCCCGCTCGTCGCGCTCGATGGCAATCACGCGCTTTGCGCCAAGCGCGAGCAGTGCCCGGGTCAATCCGCCTGGGCCGGGGCCGACCTCGATCACGGTCGAGTCCTCAAGCGGACCTGCGGCGCGGGCGATCCGCGCGGTGAGATTGAGGTCGAGCAGGAAATTCTGGCCCAGCGACTTGCGCGCCGACAAGGAGTGTTCGCGAATGATGTCGCGCAGCGGCGGCAGATCGTCGATCGCGCTCATTCAGGCTTTGTCGCGGCCATCCTCGCGGCCAGCCGCAGCGCCGCGATCAGGCTCGACGGATTGGCGCGGCCGGTGCCGGCGATGTCGAATGCCGTGCCGTGATCCGGCGAGGTCCGGATGAACGGCAGGCCCAGCGTGACATTGACCGCGTCATCGAACGCGATGGTCTTGATCGGGATCAGCGCCTGGTCGTGATACATGCAGATCGCGCAGTCATAGGTGGCGCGCGCTGCCTTGTGGAATAGCGTATCCGCCGGCAGCGGTCCGCGGACGTCGATACCTTCGCCGCGCAGAATCTCGACAGCCGGCGCCACGATCTCGATATCTTCGGTGCCGAGCGTACCGTCTTCGCCGGCATGCGGATTGAGGCCCGACATTGCGAGGCGCGGGCGGGCAAGCCCGAAGCGTGCCTTCATGTCGGCCACCACGATGCGGGCTGTCGAGACGATCAAGTCAGTCGTGAGCAATGCGAGCGCTTCGCGCAGCGAAAGGTGGATCGTCACGGGCACGACAGCGAGTTCGGGCGACCACAGCATCATCACAGGCTGCGGCGCGACCCCGTCCTTGGCCGCGAGCTCGGCCAGGAATTCGGTATGACCGGGGTGCCCGAAGCCGGCGCGATAGAGCACGTTCTTGGCGATCGGGTTGGTGACGACAGCGGCGGCCTTGCCGGCCATGACGTCGGCGACCGCGCGCCGGATCGAGGATAGCGCGGCATCCGCGCTGGTCGCATCCGGCGTGCCGGGCCGCGCCGTCGCCGGCTTGCCGGCCGGAACGACAGGCAAGGCTCGCGCGAACGTGCTGAGCGCCTCTTCGGGGGAGGCATCGGCAAGCTCGACCGCAAGGCCAAGACGGTGCGCGCGCTCAGCGAGGAAATCGCGGTCGCCGAGCAGGTAAAACGGCGGAAGCTTCAGTTCATCACGCCGCAACCACGCGGCAAGCGCAATGTCGGGGCCGATACCTGCGGGTTCGCCGGATGTCAGCGCAAGGGGCTTCGACATCATCAGCGATATTCGATCATGGCCGCTTTGCGGACTTCCTGCAGATAGGATTTCGATTTCGCCTCATATTTCTGGGCGTACATCTTCTCGCGGATTTCCCTCTTCTTCGGCGAGTCGATCATGGTGGTCTTGCGACCGCACAGCACGACCATCTCCACGCCCTGCTTGGTGATCTCTGGCGGGGTGAGGTGGCCGATCGGCGTCTTGTCGAGCACCTCGCGAATGCTCGGCGGGATATCGCCGGAAGTCTTGGTCACGGTGTCGCGGATCGCCGCGTTGGGTATGGTCTTGAAATAGGAATTGGCCTCGTCGCAGCTCTGGATGCGCTCGCGCAGCCCCTCGGCTTCCTTCTTGCGCGCTTCGATCAATGCCGGCGTGGAGCCACGCGGCACGATCAGCACGATCGGCTGCATCTTGTATTCGAAGGCTTCGACCTCGGTCTTTTCGCCGCCTTCCTGCGCGGCGGCCGCGACATCCTTCTCGCCGACCTGGAGGCTTTCCTTGTAGCGGCCACGCACGAGGCTGGTCCAAACCATGTCGGCCCTGATGCGGGACTTGAGTGTGTCGGCGCGAATGCCCTGGCTCTCCAGCGACTTCGTCAGTTGCTCCGGCGAGATCCGCATCCGCGCGCTCATCGCGCCATAGGATTGTTCGATGTCGGAGGAGGACGGATCGACGCCGAATTTCTTGGCTTCCTTGATTTTCACCTTTTCGTCGATCAGTTCCTCGATCACTTCCTGTCGGTTCTGCTGCTTGTGGGTGGTCAGGAAGTTCAGCTTGGTGCGCTGCTCGATGTCGTAGTTGGTGATCGGCTCGCCATTGACCATGACGGCTACGGTCTGCGCTTTCAGCGGCGAAGTGCCGCAGAGCATCGACGCGAGCGCTATGGCGCAAGCGAGAGCTGGGGCCGAAAGGCGAGGGGGTAAGGTCGTCATGGTCATCTCAGCTATATGGTCATGTCAGCCATATCAACCGATCCGCACCGAATTTCGGCGCTGCGGATCACGCTCTACTAATAGCCGCTTCCGCTGTTCGTCGTCGTCGTCGCGATCGTCCGCAGCCCGATTTGGAACATGTACGTGGTGCTGAGGATTGGCGGCGACGAGGGGGTGGAGTAGTTGTATGACCTGACAATGTTTGCGGCCAGCACGAAACAGTCGTCCACATAGCCGGCGCCGATGACGTACTGGTTGATCTTGTTCGCTTCAAGGTCCCAACGCGCCGAGCCGGACACCACCCAGTTCGAGGCGACCTTGACCGAGGCGCTGGTCAGGATGCCTTCGCGACGGGTGAGATAGCCGAGTTCCGGTTGGGCCGCGTAGTTGCCGTAGAGCAGGCTGACCGACCAACGATCGAAGTTTGCGCGTCCCTCGGCCTCGAAGCGGTTGATGTTCCAGGTCGCCTCGTCCATCCGCGAGCGGACGCTGAACGTGTAGGTCCGGTTGGGCGAATAGCTGACGCTGCCGACATAGTCGGATGCGGCATGCTGCAGGCCCGAATCGAGGCCGGTATTGGTCGCATCGGCGACCGCGAACGAGTTCAGGCCGAACAACTGGTAGGACTGTCCGAACAGCACCTTGACGGCACCGCCCCGATCGAACTGGGTGGTCGCCTGCACGCCGACGTTGGCACGGCCGCCGCCCTCGACACGGTCGTAGCCGGAGAACTTGTCGACGGAGAACAGGTTGCTGGTGTCGAACACGAGGCTCTGCGCGTCCTCGTTCGGCAGCTTGCCGGCATAGGTCTCGTTCGGGCGGATGATGACCTGCGCCATCGGCTCGAGCGTGGTGGTGCCCCACGGCTGCACGTTGATGAACGGGTACCGATATTCAAGGCCGATGGTCGGCATCGCGCGCAGCGCCTGCGTCTCGCCGACGGGAAGGAAGTTCGAGACACCAGGCTGGTTCGAGATCGAGGCATCGATCGCGTCGGCGCGAAGGATCGCGAACGGTGTCCAGATCTGGCCGATCGGGTCGGTGTACGATCGCCGCCATTGAGCTTCGGCCGTCAGGCGCGTGTAGGTGCCGGGGAAGCCGCGCAGCAGGCACTGCGAGGGCATCCGGGCCAGCGGATCGGCGGATGCCGTGGTGCACAGGCCGGCGGTGTTGGCGAGCGTCGTGATCGGGTCGAAGACCGCCTGGTCGCGCGTCAGGCTGGTGAAGTTCACCTTGTAGCCGAACTCGCCGCCGAAGATCGGGCTGTTGATCACATTGTTATAGTCGATCACCGGATGGACCACTGGCACCTGGCTCTGGTTGCCAGAGTAGCTCAGGTAATAGATCGTGCGCGCATCGAAGAAGCTGCGATTGCCGACGCCGGTCAAGTAGAGCTGCGAGATCGCTTCCGTCGGCAGGCTCAGGAACGACGCGTAGGGGTCCCGGTACTGGCCAAGCCGATAGTCCTGGAAGAAGAAGTAGTCGGAGAGGAGTACGCCGTCCCAGCCCCAGACCCACTTGTCGTTGATCGCGAACTGGCCCCTGGTATCGATGCCGCCGCGGAACTGGCGGTCGCCCGGCTGGTTGGCGAAGGCGCCGGGGTCGAGCTGGTCGATGCCATAGGCGCGGATCGAGTAGGAGCCGTCCAGCAGGCGCTGGCGGAATTCACCCTGCAACAGGACGCCCTGGCGCGTCGTAAAGCGCGGGTTGAACGTCGCGTCATAGTCGGGGGCGAGCGCGAAATAATAGGGGATCTCGACGCCGTAGCCATAGGCCGTCGCCTGGCTGGGGCTCGCCATCAGGAAGCCGCTCTTGCGCTTCACCGTCGGGTCCGGAGTCGAGAAGTAGGGCATGTACGCCAACGGAACGCCGAAGAATTCGAGCTGGGCGTTCTCGAAATAGAGCATCTTCTCGGTCTGGTTATGGATGATGCGGGCGCCCTTGACCTGCCACAGCGGCGGCTTCTTCGGGTCGTCCTTACACGGCGCGCAGGCCGTATAGACGCCGTTCTCGAACACCGTGTAGTTGCCAGCGGAGCGGTCGGCGCGGGTCGCCGCCATGCGCGTCTGATCCTCGGTGTCGACGCGCAGCGAATCGACGAAACCATCCCGGTAATCGTCGCTGAGATCCATGATGTTGGCGTAGGTGATCTTGCCTTGGGCATCCGTGAAGCGGATGTTGCCCTCGGCATGCAGACGCTTGGTCTTCTGGTCGTAGATGACCTTGTCGGCCTCGACGCTGGTGCCGTTGTAGAACATCTGCACGTTGCCGACCGCGGAGACGCGCTGATTGTTGTAGTCGTAATCGACTTCGGTCGCCTGCACGAGCATCTGCCCGTCATTCCGGGGCGGGGCCGGAGTCGGTTTCGGCGGCCGCGGATTGTAGGTGAAGCTCTGCGCGGCGGCGGGGGTCGTCAGGCCAGCGCCGATCGTCGCCGTAAGAATGAATCCAACGGTCAAGGTTAGTAGGAAGCCGGCCAAGCGAGTCCGCTGACGGCGCACGGTACTGCGCCGCCTGAACGCAGGCGACTCCAACTGGCGGGCGGCGACAACGGCCACTACCCGTCCTCCTGATATAGCAAGGCCAAGAAACCGGTGAGGCCGCCCACGCACACGGGTAGCCACGCCGCAGCGATGGGATGCATCAACTCAGCCTTGCTCAAATCTTCAGTTACTTTCGAAAGCACGTAGAGCAGAAAGCCCGCACCCACGCCACTTAAAACCATCTTTTGCACGCCGCCGAACCGGAAGAAGCGCAAGCTGACCGAAGCGGCCAAAAGCACCATCGCAGCCAGCAAAAACGGCTGTGCAATGAGCTTGTGATACTGCAGCCGGTAGCCGGCGGTCGCGAAGCCCGAGCTCTCCGACGAGCGGATGTAGTTCGGTAGTTGCCAAAACGACACAGTTTCCGGGGTGGAAAAGCTGTTGCGGACCTGGGCCGGCGTCAGCGTCGTGGCCAGGTAGAAGCTCTCCTGGTCGATCGGAGGCTTGTCGAGGGAGTATCGACGTACTCCTTTGAACACCCAGCGGCCCTCTTCGAGCGAGGCCTCGCGAGCTTCGATTCGCTCCTTGAACTGCAGGCTGGTGTCGAATCGGAATACGGTCAGCCCGGTCAGGCGCACGCCCTGCTGCTCGCTGCGGGCGGCGTTGATGATCGACTGGCCATCGCTGTTGACCTGGTTGAGCCAGAAGCCAGAGGCGTCCTGGATGCCGCCGCCGGGCGCCGAGCCGAACAGCTCAGCTTCCATCTGCTTGGAGAGCTCGCGCAGGTTTGCCGACATAGGATTGTAAGCGGTGGTCGCCGCGACCCCCAGCACGATCGCGCTCGCCAGTGCGGGTGAGATGAACTGCCAGGCCGAAACGCCGGCGGCGCGCGCGACCACGAGCTCGAGCCGGCGCGACAGCGCGAGATAGCAGGTCATGGCCCCGATCAGCACGCAGAACGGCATCAGCTTCTCGAGTAGCTGCGGGACGCGGAACAGCGAGGTCTCGGCGACCGTGATCGCGGAGGCCGTGACCAGTCCGGAGGTCTTGCGCACCATCTCGATGTAGTCGACGAGGACGAGCAGCACGAAGATGCCGACGAACACGCCGACGGCCGAGATCACGAAGCGGCCGGCGAAATAGCGCCCGAGTGTGTTGGTGACCATGCTCATGCGGTGGCCGGCCTTCCGAACAGGCGGGCGATCCGCGCATTCGACTTGTTGATGGCCTCGATCAATCCGGGCGGCGGTTCCACCACCACGCCGCCGATGATCATCCAGAGCCCGACGCCGATGCCAGCGAGCAGCATCAGATATTGTGCGCCGACCGCAAGCGACGATTTCACCGCCATCACCGAGCAGGCGAATCCAGCCATGCGCAGGCCAAGCACCGCGAGAACCGAGCCGCCGATCGAGAAATTGCGACTCTGGCGCGTCGTGCGCGGCGCGCCCAGGAAGGCGAATGTGAGTGCGGCAAATGCGAACGGATAGATCGGCGCCATGAAGCGGTCGTGCAATTCGGCGCGGAACTGGCCGGATAGTTGATCAAAGGTCGGATCATCAGCCGCGGGCCAGATCAATTCCCACAGATATCGCTCGCGAATCCCCAGCGTGACGTCGCGCTGGTTGGAGAATTTCGACATGTCGAACGCGTAGCGGCCGAAGGCGACGAGGGCAGGGTCGCGCTTGCCGGCTTCGAATCGCTGCAGATTGCCGTCCTCCAGCACCAGATACGAACCATTCTCGTTCTTCAGCACCGTGCCATGGTCGGCGATGATCGTGACGCGCTCCTTGGGATCGCGGCGATCGTCGACAAAGATGCCGCCGAGCACGCCGCCCGGCAGGCGTTCGCGAATCCGAATCGTCAGATTCTGGTCGAGCTGGGCGAAGCGGCCCGGCTGGAGGATGTTGGTGAGTACGTCGGCGGTGATCTCCGCGTCCCATTGCTTGATGCGCCGCATGCCGTCGGGGGCGAGATAGGCGCCGATGAAGGCGACCAGCGCGGCGACCACGCAGGTGGCATAGAAGAAGGGACGGAACAGCCGGAATGGCGAAAAGCCCGCGGCGTTCATCACGATGATCTCGGAATCGGTCGCGAGCTTGTTCAGCGTGTGCGAGACCGCGATCATCAGCGCGATCGGCGCGATGATCAGGACGAGTGCCGGAATCACCAGGCTAGTGATGCCGAGGAAGGTGATGATGGTCTGACCCTGGCTGGTCATCAGGTCGATGCCGCGCAACGCCTGGGTAATCCAGATCACGCCGGTGAGGCTGATCAGGACTACCGCAAACGACGCGAGCGTCGTGCGGAAAATATACCTGTCAATCGACCCCATCCCGTTACCGCAAGATTCCACTTGGCACGCCAAAACGCACGGCTTCCCGACCAATCCCTTCCAAGGGCTCCCCTTTTGGCCGTGCCGCTTATCCGTCCAGCCGTCACTCTCTCATTACCATCCCTTTGATCCGTCAACAAAATGGCTGAGCCAAGGCACGTCTTCCATATGGTTAATTATTCCCCTTTGTGGCGTTCCAGCCACGCCGCGCTTGGCAGTGCGGCGGCTGGCAGGCCATAGTGTTGATCAACCCCGGGGCTGACCGATCTGGACGGCCGCGAACCGACATTCCACCTACTACCCACGCCAGCCGGCTCCTGCCTGCGACAACTCTGATTCTGGAGGAATTTGCCTATGTCCGACGCCGTAAAGGTCGGCTTTGTCCCGTTTTCCGCGCCCGTCAGGGGCCTGATGGTGGTGTTTTGCGACGAGGCACTGAAGTTCGGCGCGGCGACCGACAAGGCGCTTGGGAAGGCGGCGGAGACGGTCAAGCGGGCGGCCGCGGCCAACCAGTTCAAGGGCAAGAGCGGCGCGATTCTCGACATCCTGGCGCCGGAGGGAATCAAGGTCGAGCGCCTGATCGTTGTCGGAACCGGCAAGGCGTCGGCGCTGAAGGAGAAGGATTTTCTCAAGTTCGGTGGCGTCGCTGCCGGCAAGCTGAACGCGGCGACCGATACCGTCACAGTGATGGCCGAGTTGCCCGAGGGCGCGATGAAGGCGGAGCAGGCGGCGGCGATCGCTTCCGGTATCCGGCTCCGGGCCTATAAATTCGATCGCTACAAGACCAAGAAGAAGGACGGCGAGAACGAGCAGGTGCGCGCCGTCGTCTCGATCGCGGTCGACGATGTCGCCGCCGCGAGGAAGGCGTTTGCGCCTGATGCCTCCATTGTCGAGGGCGTGGTCATTGCGCGCGACCTCGTGAACGAGCCGCCGAACGTGCTCTATCCGGAGGAGTTCGCACGCCGCGCCAGCCAACTCCGCAAGATCGGCGTCGATGTCGAGGTGCTCGACGTCAAGGCGATGACCAAGCTCGGCATGGGCGCGCTGCTCGGCGTCGCGCAGGGCTCGGCGCGGCCAGGCCGCGTGGTGATCATGCGCTGGAACGGCGGCAAGAAGAGCGAGCAACCGGTGGCTTTCGTCGGCAAGGGCGTCTGCTTCGACACCGGCGGTATCTCGATCAAGCCGGCCGGAAGCATGGAGGACATGAAGGGCGACATGGGCGGCGCGGCCTGCGTGGTCGGGCTGATGCATGCGCTGGCCGCGCGCAAAGCCAAGGTCAACGCGGTCGGCGCCATCGGCCTTGTCGAGAACATGCCCGACGGCAACGCGCAGCGTCCCGGCGATATCGTCAAGTCGATGTCGGGCCAGACCATCGAGATCATCAACACCGACGCCGAGGGCCGGCTCGTGCTTGCCGACGTGCTCTGGTATGTGGCGAAGAAATTCAAGCCGAAGTTCATGGTTGATCTCGCGACGCTGACCGGAGCGATCATGGTCGCGCTCGGCACCGAGCATGCCGGCCTGTTCTCCAATAATGACGAGCTGGCCGATCGGCTCATCAAGGTCGGGCAGGAGACCGGCGAGCGGGTGTGGCGCATGCCGCTCGGCTCCGAATACGACAAGCTGATCGATTCGCAGTTCGCCGACATGAAGAATACCGGCGGCCGCCATGGCGGCTCGATCACCGCGGCGCAGTTCCTGCAACGTTTCGTCGACGGCACGCCCTGGGCGCATCTCGATATCGCGGGAACCGCGATGGGCGCGCCAAAAACCGACATCAACCAGAGCTGGGGCTCGGGCTATGGCGTTCGCCTGCTGGAACGCCTGGTCGCGGACTACTACGAGGCCAAGAAATAGCCTGATATGACCGAGGTCCTGTTCTACCATCTGCAGGGCATGTCGCTGGAGAGCGTGCTGCCGCCGCTGCTCGAGAAATCGCTGGAGCGCGGCTGGCGTGTGGTCGTGCAATCGACGTCACCGGAGCGCGCCGAGGCGCTCGACGCGCACTTATGGACCTACAGCGACGATTCCTTCCTGCCGCATGCCACCTGGCGTGTCGCCGATGCATCGGATCAGCCGATCATCCTTTCGATCGACGACGGTAATCCGAACCGCGCCAATGTGCGCTTCCTGGTCGACAACGCGGCGATGCCCGAAGATAGCGGCAGCTATGAGCGGCTGGTGCTGGTGTTCAACGGCGACGACGCCGAGGCTGTGGCGGCGGCGCGCGCGAGCTGGACTGCCTGCAAGGCGCGCGGATTCGATGTGACCTATTGGCAGACCGATGAGCGGGGCCGCTGGCAGCGCCGGCAATAGAAGGTTGCGGAATTAATGATAATTTGCACTTTGTGTCCCGGAGTCGACGCCCAGCCACGGTCATGCCGCAAAGGGATGCTCGGACAAACATTTTAGGGCAAAGGCGCGCGCCGCGCGTAAGGCTTGGGGTATCGCTTCGCGCAAAAAAGCGCGGCGGGACAAGAGGGTAGAGACGGGAGCCCAATCGATCGTGCGAGATGGAACACTTATTCGGAAACCGCTGGCGGCCCTGCTGCTGCTGCTTGCGCCGGTCATCTCCGGCTGTTCCGGCGGCTCGAATATTTTCGGCGGCTCGGATATTTTCTCGAGGGATGCCGATTGGTTCTCGCGGCCTGGCCGGGTGTTCATCCGCAACATTTCGATCGAGACGCCGCCGCTGACGCCGACCAAGCCGGTCACCGCTGAGGACATGGTCAGCGCCGAGGGCGGATGCCCGGGCATGGCGCCGGCGGGGCCTGCGAATGCCAATGCGCTCGCGGACGGCGCCGGTGGCGCACCACCGCCGCAGAGTACCGGGACGGTCGCGCTGGGACATACCGAGTGCGATGTGGTCCGCGGCATCGGCGCGCCCGACAATGTCGGTCTCTCCAAAAATGAACGCGGCGACCGCGTCGCCGTCGTCACTTATACGCACGGGCCGCGCGCCGGCATCTACACCTTCACCTCCGGCCGCCTGTCGTCGATCGAGCGCATTGACGTGCCCGCGCCGCAGCCGAAGCCCGGCAAGCCGAAGGCGAAGAAGCACGCGGCGACGTGAGGCCGGCGAACTTGTAGGGTGGGCAAAGCGTAGCGTGCCCACCATCAAGTGCACCGCCCGCAATGGTGGGCACGCTACGCTTTGCCCACCCTACAGCTTCGCCGCGAGTTATGATTCAATTTTCAAACAGCCGAGGGGTGTGAGTCTGCATTCTCGCGGCGCGATGCGCCCGAGCTTTGCTTCACTTTCCACCCTCCTCGAAGACAGAGGGCGCAGGGAAAGCCGGGTGCTGGTTGCACCCGTGGGTCCCGTGCAACAAAAAGCACGGGGGTAGGACCACAGGTTCAACCGAAGCATTCCGGCTTTCCCTGCGCGATGGTGTTACGGCTTCCTTCGTGCTCTCCCCGGTGACCGGCTATTTGATGCACACATCTTTGTTGCGAAGATCGGCGAAGACTGATTCCCTGGCGGGAGGCAGTCTTGTGGAGAGCGGTCTTATGTCGATGGAGGTGGGGCTGGGGCGATTTGGCGATCGTCGCCT
>NZ_JBVAPG010000093.1:0-32684 GCF_055413685.1 Bradyrhizobium sp. LeoA1Lang
GCCTATCCTTATCGCCATCCTTACAACTATCTTTTGACATGGTGACCTCGTGACGAAACAATCCACGAGATCTTCCTAGCCGACCAGATCAGCCCTCAGTGCGTGGTCGCCGGATGACGCTCACGTTGCGTCTAACGGCATCGTCCTCTCCTCCTTTGTTTTGAACATGTTGTCTTGAACGAATAGCTTCCCCTCACGATCCGCTGAGCGGTCGCGTGAAGTGTGAAGCAGTAAATTTCAGACGTGAGATCTTCCGCTCTTCGCGGCAGTTTGGTGCCGCCCGCTAGACAACAGCGGCTCTGAAGCCGCTCATCTATTCGAGCAACTGTGCGTCAACTCAGCTATTGGGTATCATTCCGAACTCAGATGTCGGGAGCACAACGATGTATGTGCTGTTGTCCAAATCCGAACACCTGACTTTACCTGTCGACTTGGCGTTCAGCCGCAATCACCTCTTTCGACGACTAATCGCTTCTGAAACTTCGTGAATCTGCAAAATGTGCTGTGCGAAATAATCAACGTAACGTTGTATTAAACTACGCCGCCGGATCGACGGAGTCAATGAGATGGTCACTCGGTGCGACACTAATTCTCTTCATCAGCAATCATGGATCGCTGGCGCAAACGATCCCGCAAGCGCATACGAACGAGCGAACGCTGCCGACTTACATTGCGGCTTTGCTTTCAATAAGCCGCCGTTGAGACCAGGCATTTGTGCGTCTGTGGATGCTGCACTCGGCATGATCAGGTAGCCAGATGGAACGCACGCCTTATCCGGGCTACGCTTATGCGCGCTCTGCGATGATCGCGAGCGCATCGGCGCCCTTGATTGGCTCATCGGTCGGCAACTTCAGGAAATCAGCGGGCGCACCCGAGATCGCCTGGTCGAGCAGCGCGCGATAGCGGCGGCGGGGGATTTCGAGCGCACCGAAACTGCGCAGGTGCTCAGTGACATATTGCGTGTCGAGCAACTCAAAGCCGCCGGCAATCAGCCGCGCCACCAGATGCACCAGGGCGACCTTCGAGGCGTCGCGCGCCGTGTGGAACATGCTCTCGCCGAAGAAGGCGCGCCCCAGGCTGACGCCGTAGAGACCGCCGACCAGTTCGCCGTCCTGCCAGGCCTCGACGCTGTGGCAGTGGCCGAGCCGATGCAGCCCGACATAGAGCTCGCGGATGCGCTTATTGATCCAGGTGTCCTCGCGTCCTTCCGCCGGAGCGGCGCAGCCGGCAATGACGGCCTTGAATGCGGTGTTGACCGTCACGGTGAACGCATCCGAACGCACCGTGCGCGCCAATCGCGAGGTGATGCGAAAGCCTTCGAGTGGGATCACGCCGCGCATTTCCGGCTCGACCCAGAACAGGGTGGGGTCGTCGGCGCTCTCGGCCATCGGAAAGATGCCGCAGGCATAGGCGCGCAGCAGCACGTCGGGTGTGATCTCGGATGCGGCGGAGTCGCGCGATGTCATGGTTGCAGGATAGCAGGCGAGCGCAGGCGGCGCGATAGGGGCTGATACGCCAGCATGATCCGGAAAGGTGGAAACCGGTTTTCCGAAAAGAGCATGCTCAAACAACGAGATGAGATCATGATCCGATTTCGTCCAATCGGATCATGATCTCAAGGCTAGCTCGCGGCGGCGCTGGCGGATTTCGCCGCTGCGGCGCTGGCACGGGGAAAGCGCACCAGGATGCGCGTGCCGCCATGGTCGGGATCGCGCTCGACGCTGGCCTCGAGCTTGGAGGCCATGGCGCTGACGATGCGCTGGCCCAGGCCCGTGGAGCGTGGATCGGCCTTGACGTTGAGGCCGACGCCGTCGTCGGAAATCGCCAGCAGCAGATCGTCGCCCTCGGCCTTGAGCTCGACATGGATCGGGCCGGCGCCTTCTGGATAGGCATATTTCACCGCATTCATCACCAGCTCGTTGACGATGATGCCGATCGCGACCGCGCGATCCGGATCGATCTCGATCGGATCGGCCTTCAAGGTCAGCCGCGACATCCGGTTGCCTTCGGCCGAGCGGCGGAGATCTTCGAGCAGGGATTCCAGATACTGGTTCAGCAGCACGCTCTTCAGGTCGTGCGAGGTGTAGAGGCGGCGGTGGACCTGGGCGACGGCGGCGACGCGGCCCATTGCGTTGGTGAGCGCCGCCTTGACGTCGTCCTGTGTCGCCGAGCTCGCCTGCAGGTGCAGGAGCGAGGCGATGATCTGCAGCGAGTTGCCGACGCGGTGATTGACCTCGCGGAGCAGCACCTCGCGCTCGGCGGCGAGCGCGGCGAAGCGGTCGCGCGAGGCGTGGATCTCGGCTTCCGCCTCGTCGCGCGCCCGCTGCAATTCCGCCTGACGCAGCGCGCCGTTGACGGCAACCTGGAGCAGCGGAATGAATTCGCCGTGGATGTCCTTGACGAGATAGTCTGCCGCGCCGGCCTTGAGCGCGGTGACGGCGATCGCGGAATCCTGCGAGGCCGTGACGAACACGACTGGCGGCGCGTCGGGAATTTTCAGGATCTGCTCGAGCGTCTCGAGCCCGTCGAGGCCCGGCATGTACTGGTCGAGCGCGACCACGTCGATGCCGCCTTCGGCGATGCGGTCCAGTCCCTGCTGGCCGCTCGCGGCATGTACCACCTTCAGCCCGAGCCGCGTCAGGCCGCGGTCGACGAGACGCGCCAGCGCCTCGTCATCGTCGATATAGAGCAGGGTGGGGCTCGTGGTACTCATGCTGCCGCTGGCGGAACCTGGATGACCGAGAAGAACAGTCCGAGTTGGCGGATCGCGTTGGCAAAGCTCTCGTAATTCACCGGCTTGGTGATGTAGACGTTGCAGCCGAGCTCGTAGCATCGCTTGATCTCCTGCGAATCGTCCGTCGTGGTCAGCACCACCACAGGGGTCGACTTCAGGTGCTTGTTCTCCTTGACCCGCTTCAAAATATCGATGCCGATCATGTCGGGCAGGTTGAGATCAAGCAGGATGAGCAGCGCCTTGCCCTTTTGGTCTGTGCCGCTTCCATCCGGGCCGAAGAGATAGCCGACCGCGTCTGTACCGTTCCTGAACGGCAAGATCTTATTGTTGACACCGGATCGGCGAATATTCCGCTCAATCAGCCGCGCGTGGCCTTCATCGTCCTCGATCATGATGATGGTGACTGGATTGCTCATGCATCTGCCTTCCGTTTGGCGGCCCAGTTGACTGGAAGTGTTATCGTGAATGTGCTGCCCTTGTGAAGTTCCGAGGCGACCGACATGGTTCCCCCGAGACGTCGCACCAGCGTGCGCACATGCGCGAGCCCGATGCCTTGGCCGGGCTTGTCCTGGGTTCCCGCCCGGCGGAACAGCTCGAAAATGCGCTGGTGATCCTTGGGATCGATACCGCGGCCATTGTCGCTGATTTCGAAGATCGCGAAGCCGAGCTTGGTGCGCCCGCGGATCGCGATGTCGCCGGGAACGGCGTCCCTCAGATATTTGAGCGCATTGTCAATCAGATTGGAGAAGATCTGCTCCAGCGCAAGACGGTCGCTGGTGATCTCTGGCAATGGCTCGATGCGGATTTGCGCATTCGCCTCGGCGGCCTGATGCGCCACGGTGGCGGCGATGCCCTCGATCAGCTCGCGTGTGTTGATCCGTTCCGGACTGAATTCGCGCCGACCCTCGCGGGTGAGATTGAGGATCGCGGTGATCAGGCGGTCCATCTTGGCGATCGAGGATTTGATGAAGCCGAGCGCCTCGGAGAAATCGTCGGAGAGCTGCTTGTCGGCGCCCTCGAGCGCAGGCTCGGCGCTGTCGGTGGCGTTCTCCGGCAGCGCGGCGGCTTCCGAGGCGGTGTGGCTCAGGGCGGCGATCCGCTTGAAGATGTCGCCGCGCAGCTCCTCGAGCTCGCTGGTGAAGCCCATGATGTTGACGAGTGGCGAGCGCAGATCGTGACTGACGATATAGGCAAAGCGCTGGATCTCGTCATTGGCTTCGCGCAGATCGGCGGTGCGCTCCTGGACGCTGGTCTCCAGCGTGACGTTGAGGTCTCGCAGCTTGGTCGCGGCCTCATCGCGGACGCGCGTCGAGCGGCGCACCTGGAACGCCGCGATCGCGCCAAGCGCAATCACGATGCACGACCCGGCGATGGTGACGGAGGACGCCAGTATCTGCGAACGGTCGCCATTGGCCGTCCGCAGATCGAACAGCCGCTCTTCCTCGGCGTGCATCTTGTCCGTCACGTCGCGAATGATGGCATTGGTATTGCCGGCGGCCGCCTCGCGGACCAGCGCCGCGGCACTGGTCGGCTCGTCGCGCTTGATAAAATCCATTTCGCGCTTGAACTGATCGAGCCGGATGTCGATCGCCGCGCGCATCTTCTTCACGTTCTCGACCTGGAACGGATTATCGGCTGCGAGCTGCGCCAGCTTGTCCGTATAGGGGGTGACGTTGGCCACGGCCTGCTCATGATCGGTCAGGAATTCCGGCCATCGGGTCAGGAGATAGGCGCGGGCCGCACTTTCGGCGCGGCGGAGCTCGAGCAGAACCGCGTTGATCTGGTTTTCCACCTCGACGGTGTGGACCACCAAGGCGTTGTCCTGGCGCGCCTTGTTCACCAGCAGGACGGACGCGGCGCTGATCGCAACCAGCACCAGGAGCCCCGCCGCGAGCAGCAGGATCTGCCCCAATGCGCGTCGGCGCCTGGTATCAGACGTCACGGGTGCCTCGTGTCATGGATCCGGTGGGCTGCAAGCGGTCCTTGGGGTGGGAAATCCCGGTCGCTGCAAACGCACGGTTCCATGCTTTGTTCCATGCGGAATGGAACTGGCTTGGGCCGCCTGACCTTGAGCCCGTCAGCCGATGGTCGGCTGCCCGGCGAGATACTGCTCCAGCCAGTGGATGTGATAGTCGCCATCGATGATGGAGGGCTCGCGCACCAGGGCGCGGAACAGCGGCAGCGTGGTCTCGATGCCGTCGACCACCATTTCGTCCAACGCCCGACGCAGCCGCATCAGGCATTCGCCACGGGTCTTGCCGTGCACGATCAGCTTGCCGACCAGCGAGTCGTAATAGGGCGGGATGACATAGCCCTGGTACACTGCGGAATCGATCCGCACGCCCAGGCCGCCGGGCGGGTGGTATTGCGAGATGCGTCCAGGTGAAGGGCGGAAGGTCTGCGGGTTCTCCGCATTGATGCGGCATTCGATGGCGTGGCCGATGATCGCGACCTCGTCCTGCTTCGCCGGCAGGTCGCCGCCGGCGGCAATCCGGATCTGCTCGAGCACGAGGTCGATATCGGTGATGCTTTCGGTGACGGGATGCTCGACCTGGATGCGGGTGTTCATCTCGATGAAATAGAACTCGCCGTCCTCGTAGAGGAATTCGATCGTGCCGGCGCCGAGATATTTCAAGTCCCGCATCGCCTTCGCGCAAGTTTCGCCGATCTTTGCGCGCTGGGCGGCCGAGAGGACCGGCGAGGGACCTTCTTCCCAGACCTTCTGGTGGCGCCGCTGCAGCGAACAGTCGCGCTCGCCGAGATGAATGGCGCCCCCGCGGCCGTCGCCGAGCACCTGGATCTCGATGTGGCGCGGCTTCTGCAGGTATTTCTCGAGATATACCGACGCGTCGCCGAACGCGGATCTTGCTTCGGTGGCGGCGGTGGAGAGCGCTAGCGCGAGATCGGCTTCGCTGTGCGCGACTTTCATGCCGCGCCCGCCGCCGCCGGCGGCGGCCTTCACCAGCACCGGGAAGCCGATCGACCTGGCGATCGCCATTGCATCGTCATCGGAGCTCACGGCGCCGTCGGAGCCGGGAACGACGGGAATGCCGAGGCGCTTGGCGGTCTTCTTGGCCTCGATCTTGTCGCCCATCAGGCGGATGTGCTCGGCCTTCGGACCGATGAAATGCAGATTGTGCTCGGCCAGGATCTCGGCGAAGCGGGCATTTTCCGAGAGGAAGCCGTAGCCGGGATGCACCGCTTCGGCGCCCGTGATCTCGCAGGCCGCGAGCAGGGCGGGAATGTTGAGATAGGAGTCCTTCGACGGCGGCGGCCCGATGCAGACGCTCTCGTCCGCAAGCCGCACATGCATGGCATCCGCGTCCGCGGTCGAATGCACGGCCACCGTCGAAATGCCGAGCTCCTTGCAGGCGCGCAGCACGCGAAGCGCGATTTCACCGCGGTTGGCTATGAGGATCTTGTCGAACATGGCGCCTCAGGAGGGGAGTGGCGAATGGCGAATAGCGAATGGGAATTCTTCACCACTCGCTATTCGCCACTCACCATTCGCTATTCGATAATTACCAGCGGCTCGCCGAATTCGACCGGCTGGCCGTCCTCGACGAGGATCTGCGTCACGGTGCCCGCGCGCGGCGACGGAATCTGGTTCATCGTCTTCATCGCTTCGATGATCAGCAGCGTCTGTCCGGCTGACACCTTGGCGCCGACCTCGATGAAGGGTTTTGCGCCCGGCTCCGGCGCCCAATAGGCGGTGCCGACCATGGGCGAGGGCACTACGCCCGGATGTTTGGCGAGGTCGGTCGCCGCAGCGGCAGCCACGGGCGCAGCCACCGACAGGGCCGGTGCGACGGCCGCCGGCACGGCCGCGGCAATGCTGACGTTGCGCGCGACACGCAGCCGGACGCCCGCGCGCTCGATCTCGATCTCGGTCAGGTGGGTCTCGTCGAGCAGGAGCGCGAGTTCGCGGATGAGCGCGGCGTCATCCTTGTCGTTGTCTTTGCCGGGCTTTGCGGCGGATTTGTCGTCTGGCTGGCGCGCCATGATCTTGGTCCGAAACTCTCTGTCTGATGACGGGGAATGCGTCAGGCTGTCGCCTTGGCGCCGATCCTGGCGGCGAGGCCTGATATCGCGAGGCGATAGCCATCGATGCCGAAGCCGCAAAGCGACGCAAAGGCGGCTTTAGCAGTGAAGGAATGATGCCGGAAGCTCTCGCGGGCATAAATGTTGCTGATATGCACTTCGACGGTCGGAATTTTCACCCCGACCAGCGCGTCATGCAGCGCGATCGAGGTATGGGAATAGGCCCCCGCATTGATGATGATGCCGACCGCCTGCTTCGCCTGCGCCTCATGGATGAAGTCAATCAGCTCGCCCTCGCGATTGGACTGCCGGCAGTCCGCGGTGAGGCCAAACTGGGCCGCGGTATCCCTGCAGAGCTTCTCGACGTCGGCGAGCGTGGCATGGCCATAGGTCTCGGGTTCACGGGTCCCGAGCAGATTGAGGTTCGGGCCGTTGAGCACATAGATCGTCGCGGCAGGGGCCTGGGCCATCCGGAGTTCCAAGAAATAGCGCTAAAGCGTTTTGGGCAGGATTCTTTCGGAAACCGGGGTTCCGGATCCTGCTCCAGGTCGCGGGTTTATAGGTAACAACGGACCCGAGGGAAAGCTTTAGGTTTGTTGGAAACCGGTTCAAACGGCTCATTCGGGCTGTCAGATAACCCGGCTAACTCATAGAAAATGCTAATTAACCAACTTCTGTGGAAAAGCCCCTATTGGCCCGTACGGCCGCGAGCAGCGTGCCGGCGGGCAGGATAAAGCGAGGGCGGGTTGGACCCGCCCTCGCGTGGGAGCCAATGTTAGCCCTCGATAATGTAGACGATCTCATGCGTCTCGGGACGCACGATCACGTAGCGGCCGCCGACCAGGATGAACTGATAGCCGCGCCACTCCGGATAGATTTCGACGATCCGAGATGGAAGCGCATGGAAACGCACGGTTGAAGGCACGGTGGTGCCGACCGAGACGTTGAAGTTCACGTTCTTAACTTCCTCGACTCGCTCCGACTTGATCGCGGAGGTGATTTGGGTCCGCTTCTCGGCCGGCGGAGCAGCGGTTGCCGAGGTTGCGGCGTTGCCGGTCGTGGTTTGCGAGCGGCTGGTGTCGGTCGCGCCCTTCTGAGTCTCCGTGCCGCTCTTGTCGCGGCTTTCGGCGGCGGTGCCGCCGCTCTTGTCGCGAGTCTCTGCATTCATGCGATCGCGACCTTCGCGGCCTTCGGCCTTCATGTTGCTGCGGTCACGGCTGTCGCGACCTTCAGCCTTCATGTCCTTGTCGCCCTTGGTCCTCTCGTTGTCCGAGCTCATGCTCTTCGACTTCTGACCGGGCGTGGTGTCCTGCGCGTTCCTGTCGGCTGCGCCACCTCTGTCGGAATCCGACCTCATGCCAGAAGAGCTCGAGCCCTTGCCGGACTGCTCAGCGCCACTCGTACCGGTGGTGCCGCTATCACGGTTCATCGTGCCTGAAGACGCGCCGCCGCCGGATGGAGGGCTGTGCTGCGTCGTGGCGCCGCCACCGGACGACGGTGACTCGCGGCTCGTGCCGGTGCCCTGCGCGTTCGCAAAGCCGGTTCCCGCGATCAAGGCCGCTGCCGCGACCGAAATCAACAAGCGGTTAGTCATTTCGATTCCTCCTCAAGAAGTCCTGCATTGCCCACGCCGACAACGAAAGGAGCAGAGCGACGTTCCGAACCGATATCGGTTCCACGTGGTTTGTTTTATGAATGCGCGATGAATGGAAGTGTGCAGAACCACACAAACAAAAAGGCCGGCTAACGAGCCGGCCTTTGCGCATCCAATATTGTTTTGCTGTTACGTCAGCACGTCGCCTTGCCGCAGCGGGCGATGCCGATCTTTTCCTTCAGATTCTCCAGCCCGACTGCGCCGATCACGACCTGCTTGCCGATCACGTAGCTTGGCGTGCCGTTCATGCCCATGGCTTCCGCGAGCTTGAAGTTCTCTTCGATGGTCGCTTTCGCTTCCGGGCCCGCCATGTCCTTCTCGAGCCTAGCCATGTCGAGGCCGACTTCCTTGGCGACCGCCATTGCGCGTGCCTTGTCGGCGGCGCCACGGCCGCCGAGCAGCTTCTGATGGAAGTCGAGATATTTCTTGCCGGTCGGATCCTGCATGCGCACGGCGACAGCAACCTGCGCGGCTTCCACCGAGCCCTGGCTCAGCACCGGAAATTCCTTCAGCACGACTTTCAGCTTGGGATCGGCCTTCATGAGGTCGATCATGTCGACCATCGCGCGTTTGCAGTAGCCGCAGTTGTAGTCGAAGAATTCCACGAAGGTGACGTCGCCGTCCTTGTTGCCGAGCGTCACGCCGCGTGGCGAGTTGAAGATCACATCCGCATTCTTCGCGATGCTCGCCTGATGCTTCTCGGCCTCGGCCGCGGCCTGGCGCTTGGTCAGCTCGGTCATCGCCTCCTCGAGCACCTCGGGATGCGTGATCAGGTAATTGCGCACGATGCTCTCGATGTCGCTGCGTTGCGTATCGGAGAAGCCTTGCGCCGATGCCGGCAGCGAGGCGCCTGCGAGCGCCGCGGCGAGCAGGGCAGGAGCGAGAAAACGGAACGGGCGCATGAGCAAATCCTTGTGCGGTTTGGCAATCGTTGTAGACGATTTACGTTGATGGCTAGTTGTTTTTCTGACCCGGCATCGGCTTGGCGCTCACAATATCGTCAGCCTTGACCCAACCGGGGGTTCCGATGGCAAAGCGCGTCTTGGCACGCGAGGCCAGCTCGCGCGCGGTCTTGCTGTCGCCGCGCAGATAGGCGGCCTGGGCGGAAGCGAGGTCAGCCTGCGCATAATCGCCCTTGCGGCCATAGGCCATGGCGAGCTGGGTATAGCCGATCGGCGCCTCGCTCTCGCGCGCCACGGCGGCGCGCAGGATGTTGATGGCTTCATCGGTGTAGGCGTTGTTGCTCGTCGCGACCAGCGCCTGGCCGAGCAGCATCTCGATCAGGGGCGCGTTGCCCGAGAGCTGCACCGCCCTGCGCAACGGCGCGATCGCCTCCGCCGGCCTGCCGCCCTCGAGCAGCGCCTGGCCGCGCAATTCATAGAAATAGGCGTTGTTGGGCTGCGCCTGGATCAGGCCGTCGATCTGGGCCAGCGCGCTGCGGAGATCGCCGTGCAGATAGGTCGAGATCGCCCGCGCGTAGCGGGCGGGCAGGCCGTTGTTGGACGAAGGATAGCGGCGATAGACGGTGTCCTGCCGCTCCATGAAAGCGGAGATCTTGGCGCGCACCATGTCGTGGCGCATTTGCAGCGCCGCATCGTCCTTCTTGTCCCAATAGGGGCTGGAGCGCGCGATCTCCGCCAGCGCCGCCACGCGATCAGCCGGCATTGGATGCGACATCAGATACGGATCGGCGCCGCGTGCCGCGAACAGGCTTTCGTCGGTGAAGCGCTTGAACGTTTCGTACATGCCCTTGGCGGACTGGCCGGTCGCGTTCAGGAATTTCACGCCGGCGCGGTCGGCGTTCTCTTCCTGCTGGCGCTGATAGGAGAGCAGCGTTCGGCGGATCACTTCCTGCGGCGCCGCGACTGCCGCGGCACCGGCATTGGCGAGGCCGCTGTTCGCGCCGCCGCGTGCGCCTGCGACCATCGCGCCGGCGCCGAGCAGCATGGCGATGATCATCTGGGTCTGCGCCTGCGCCAGTTGCTCGCGGAGCTTTGCGAGATGGCCACCGGCAAGATGCCCTGTTTCGTGCGCGAGCACGCCGATGATCTGGTTCGGCGTCTCCGACTGCATGAGCGCGCCGTAATTGACGAAGATGCGGCGGCCGTCGGCAACGAAAGCGTTGAAGGTGCTATCGTTGATGATGACCATCTGGATGTTCTGCTTCTCCAGTCCCGCGGCGCGCAGGATCGGCCTCGTATAGTCGCGCAGCAATTGCTCGGCCTCGGTATCGCGCAGGATCGGCGGGCCCTTGTTCTCCTGCGCCAGCGCCATCGTGGGCGCGACCGCCAGCGCGATTGCGGTGGCGAGCGCAGTCAATTTCAGGGTCTTCTTGCGAAGCGCGAAACGGAGCAGCATGGAGCGGTCTTAGCGATTGGCGGCGGGCCACGGACAATATATGCCCTAACAAACCGCCGAATGCGGCCAGTCTGGGGCGCAACCGGTCGTTACGGAACCCGAAACCGGCGACGCCGGCCCAAATAGCAGATATCCATGCCCGAAGCGACATTTAGAGACCGCGTGAATCACCTTTTGACCGCTTCGGGAAGGAGCGAGGTTCCGCCCTTCATGGTCATGGACGTGATGGCGGCGGCGGCGCGAATCGAGGCGGCCGGCGGGCATGTGATCCACATGGAGGTCGGCCAACCGGCGGCGCCGGCACCGAAGGCGGCGATTGCAGCCGCCCACGCGGCGCTCGACGATGGACGCATCGACTATACCTCCGCGCTCGGCATTCCCTCGCTGCGCGCGCGCATCGCGCGGCATTATCGCGAGACGTATGGATGCGAGGTCGATGCCGAGCGCATCGTGATCACGACGGGCTCGTCGGGCGGCTTCATCCTCACGTTTCTCGCGATGTTCGAGCCGGGCGATCGCGTAGCGGTCACCGTGCCCGGCTATCCGCCATACCGCCATATCCTGAGCGCGCTCGGCTGCGAGCCGGTGCTGATCGAGACGACGAACGAAACGCGGCATGCGCTGACCGGCGAAGCGTTGCTGGACGCGCATCGCAAGGCGCCGCTCAAAGGCGTTCTGGTGGGCAGCCCCGCCAATCCGACCGGCACGATGATGTCGCGCGAAGCTCTTGCAAGCCTGATGGCGGCGGCCGAGAGCGCCGGCATCCGCTTCATCTCGGACGAGATCTATCATGGGCTCGACTACGCCTTCCCGGCGGTGACTGCAGCCGAATTGTCCCCACACGCCCTCGTGATCAATTCGTTCTCGAAATATTTCTGCATGACCGGTTGGCGGGTCGGCTGGATGGTCGTGCCCGAGCCGCTGGTGCGCCCGATCGAGCGGCTGCAGCAGAACCTCTCGATTTCGGTGCCGACGCTATCGCAGATCGCAGCCGAAGCCGCCTTCGATGGCCGCGAGGAGATGGAAGCGATCAAGCGCGGCTATCAGGAGAACCGGCGCATTCTGATCGAGGGGCTGCCGAAAGCGGGGCTGACCAAGTTCCTGCCCGCGGATGGCGCATTCTACCTTTATGCCGATGTGTCGGACTTTACGTCCGACAGCTTCGAATTTGCCCGCCAGATGCTGGAAAAGGCCCATGTCGCGGCGACGCCGGGCGTCGATTTCGATCCGATTCACGGCCGCGCCTTCATCCGTTTTTCCTATGCGCGGTCCGCAGAGGAGATGCAGGAAGCGGTTGCGCGGATTGCTGGTTGGCTTAAATAGCGCGCCAGTTTGTCACACCCCCGGAGTTGGCCTTGTCCGTCAGATCGGTATCTGTGTCCGCCGCCGCCAGGCATTTTCCTCTTGCTTCGGTGCTGTGGCCGAACCGGTCGGGTGAATTCTCCTCGCTATGGCGCGGGACCATCCTGGTGTTCCTGGGCACGGCGCTGCTGATGCTGTCGGCCAAGGTCAATCTGCCGTTGCCCTATGTGCCAATGACGCTGCAGACGCTGGTGGTGCTGATGATCGGCGCCGCCTATGGCTCGTGGCTCGGAACTGCGACCGTGATCGCCTATCTGGCCGAAGGCGCGATGGGCTTTCCGGTGTTTGCCGGACCGGTCGGCGGCCTCGCGCCGCTGATGGGGCCGACGGCCGGCTATCTGTTCGGCTTCGTGGCGGCGGCGTTCGTCACTGGCGGGCTCGCCGAGCGCGGCTGGGACCGCAGCATGGCCCGGCTGTTTGCAGCGATGGCGCTCGGCCACATCATCATCCTCGCGGCCGGTTTTGCCTGGCTCGCCTTCGGCGTCGGCTTGGGCGCCGGGAAGGCGTGGCTGGTCGGGATCGTGCCGTTCATTGCCGGCACGCTCGTCAAGACCGCGCTCGGGGCCGCGCTGCTGCCGGCCGCACGGCGGCTCGCGGATCATCGCCCGTAAGAGGGCCCCGGTCGAGGCGCCTGCCAATCTGAATTTTCGAGATGGTCATCCCCGATTGGCTCGGCGGATCGGCCTTGCGCATCTTCGAGTAGGAGTGAGAGTCATGGCAACGATTGCGACGAGCGGGCCTGCTGAGGCCAGCACATCAAAACCGTGGTACCGAATCCTCTATGTCCAGGTGCTGATCGCGATCGTGCTCGGCGTCGTGGTCGGCTGGTTGTGGCCGAACGTTGCGACCAACGACTGGATCAAGGCGCTCGGCGACGGCTTCATCAAGCTGATCAAGATGGTGATCGCTCCGATCATCTTCTGCACGGTGGTCTCGGGCATCTCGCATATCCAGGACGCTAGCAAGGTCGGGCGCGTCGGCATCAAGGCACTGTTCTATTTCGAGATCGTCTCCACCTTCGCGCTGATCCTCGGCCTGATCATGGGCAATCTGTTCCAGATCGGCCATGGGCTGGCAGCGAAGCCCGGGGCCGCGGACGTCGCGAGCGCCACCAAATACGCGGATCAAGCGCACGCCCAGAAGTCGGTCGATTTCGTTCTCAACATCATCCCCGACAGCGTGTTCGGCGCGTTCGCGCGCGGTGACATCCTGCAGGTGCTGCTGTTCGCGATCCTGTTCGGCTTTGCGCTGATGGCGATGGGCAAGCGCGGCGAGCGGCTGCGCGACATCATTGACGATGGCGCACATGCGGTGTTCGGCGTGATCAGCATCGTCATGAAAGCGGCGCCCGTCGGCGCGTTCGGCGCGATGGCCTTTACTATCGGCAAGTTCGGTCCCGCAGCGCTCGGTAATCTGATCGGCCTGATCGGGCTGTTCTACGGCACCGCCGCGCTGTTCGTGGTGCTTGTGCTCGGCCTGATCGCGCGGGTGATGGGCTTCAGCATCTTCAAGTTCATCGCCTACATCAAGGACGAGCTGTTGATCGTGCTTGGCACCAGCTCGTCCGAGAGCGCGCTGCCGCAATTGATGGAAAAGCTGGAGCGGCTCGGGTGCTCCAAGCCGGTGGTCGGGCTCGTAGTGCCGACTGGCTATTCCTTCAACCTCGACGGCACCAACATCTACATGACGCTGGCGACGCTGTTCATCGCGCAAGCGCTTGGCGTCGATCTCACCTTCGGCCAGCAATTGACCATCCTGATCGTGGCGATGCTGACCTCAAAAGGGGCGAGCGGCGTCACCGGCGCGGGCTTCATCACGCTTGCGGCGACGCTGACCGTGGTCAATCCGGCCCTGGTGCCGGGCATGGCCATCGTGTTCTCGATCGACAAGTTCATGAGCGAGGTGCGTGCGCTGACCAACATCACCGGCAACGGCATCGCCGCGGTGTTCGTCTCATGGTGGGAGGGCGAGCTCGACCACAAGAAGCTGCACGCCAACCTGAACAAGCAGATCGATCCGTCCGACGTCGAGACGGCGATCACCACGGGGTGATCTGCCAGCGAGCTTTTCGCCGCGGCAAAAGAAACGCTAACGGGGCGCACCATTTTCATGGTGCGCCCCGTTCCGTATGGAGCCAATCGTTCTGAAGGAAGCTAGCTAGGGCTGGCGGTAGACAGCCGCCCGAAGATTAGGCCGCCGTCCGTCCAAGATCACAACGGGCGGCGTGATTTTCGGATTTCTGGGGCGGATCGGACCGGGCTTGTGCGGGCCGCGTAGCCGTATTGCGCGAAGCGCGCAATAAAATCTTGAATATTGCGTAATGTGAGCATATAAGGGCAGCCGTTTGCTCGTTTCTCTGGCGGAAATGCGCAGAATGATCGGATGGGCGCCTTGCGCGGGAGGAAAACAGAAATGCAGGTTCCAATTAAGCGGGCGATCGAGAAGGTGCCTGGCGGGATGATGGTGGTCCCGCTGTTGGTGGGGGCGCTTATTGCGACCTTCTTTCCCGATACTCCGAAGTTCTTTGGCTCCTTCACCGGCGCACTTTTCTCCGGCGCACTGACGATTCTCGCCGTGTTTTACGTTTGCATGGGCGCGAGCATCGACTTCCGCGCGACCCCCTACATTGTGAAGAAGGGCGGCACCCTGCTGATCGTGAAGGTCGGCGTTGCCGTTGCCCTCGGCCTGATCTTCGGCCGCATTTTGGGAGAAGCGCCGGTCGCAGCCGGCATGTTCGCGGGCGTATCGACTCTCGCGATCGTCGCCGCCATGAACGACACCAATGGCGGTCTCTATATGGCGTTGATGGGCCAATATGGACGCCCGCGTGACGTCGGCGCCTATACCATCATGTCGCTGGAGAGCGGTCCTTTCCTCACCATGATCACCTTGGGCGTGGCCGGCCTCTCGGCATTTCCATTCCAGACCCTGGTGGGCGCTATCCTGCCTCTGGTGGTGGGCATGATCATCGGCAATCTCGATCGCGAGATGCGCGACTTCCTGAGCCGCGCGGTGCCTGTGATGATCCCGTTCTTCGCCTTCGCGCTCGGCGCCGGCCTCGATCTATCGAAGGTCTGGCAGGCCGGTCTACTCGGCCTCGGCATGGGAGTGGCCGTGGTGGTTGTGACCGGCATCCCGCTGTTCTTCGCCGATCGCATCACTGGCGGGAATGGTGTCGCGGGTGTTGCGGCGGCCTCGACGGCTGGTAATGCGGCGGCCGTCCCGGCGATTGTCGCCGCGGCCAATCCGGCCTATGCGGACGCGGCACGGCCTGCGACCATCCTCGTCGCGGCGTGCGTCGTGGTTACCGCAATCCTGGTGCCGATCGTCACCGCCTGGACGGCCCGCGTTGTCGGTCGCGACGTCGAGGAGCCTGCAGAAGAGAGCGTGGCTTCTGCCGGCAAGATGACCCCCGCAGCGCACGCGGCTGTCACTGAGGCAGGTCGCTGAAGATGACCCCTAAAGCGTTTTCGAGCGAAGTGGATACCGGTTCGCGTCAAGAAAATGCGTCAAGCCAAAGCTGGCTGATCGTCGCTGACGATCTCACCGGTGCCGCGGATTGTGCGATCGCCTTCGGCAGAAGGGGGCGTGCGGCTGCGGTGACGTGGGGTGAGGTGACCGACGCGTCGGGTTACCAGTTGCCCGTCCTGGCCTACGATGCGGCGAGTCGAGGCCTTTCGGCCGGGGCCGCTGCAGCCCGCCATGCCGATGTGCTGGCGCGCCTGTGCGAACCCGGGCGTATTCTTTTCAAAAAAATTGACTCGACGCTGCGGGGGCAACCTGCGGCGGAGACTGCCGCCGCGCTTGCGCATCTCAAGTCGCGGTCGGGGCCGGCCTTCGGCGTGTTCGCGCCGGCCTTTCCGGCCACCGGCCGCACCACGATCGACGGGCGCATCCTGGTCAAAGGCCGCCCCCTCGAGGAAGCCGAGGTCTGGCGGCGCGACCACACCTATCCGAATGCCGATCTTGCCGACGTTCTCGCGACCGCGGGCATTCGCGGTGAGAAGGTCAAGCTCGCTACTGTGCGCGGTGGCGATCTCAAAGCCACGTTCGCGAGGCTCGCCGGGGAGGGCGATGTGGTCGCGGCCTGCGACGCCGCGACTGAACACGATCTGCATTTGATCGCGGAGGCGAGCCTGCATGCATCGCCCGCAACCTTCTTCATCGGCAGCGCCGGCCTCGCGCACGCACTGGCCGGTCTCGAAGTCAGCCATGCCGTCGAGGCGCTGCGCATTCCGACGAGCGAATCCGGTACCCTGATCGTGGTGGGCTCGCTCGCCGGCGCGTCTCGCGGCGCCGCGCGCGAGCTGGAGGCGACCGGCACCGTGGCGCATTTCCCGGTCGCGCCGGAGACGCTGCTCAAGGATGGTGCCGGCCGGGCGGCACTCGCCGCGGACGTGATGAAACGACTTGCCGGCGGCGGCGATGCACTGGTTGAGATCATGATGGATGATCACCCCGACATGTCGCTCGGCCCGCAGCTCGCCAAGGGCCTCGCCGACGCTCTGGAGACCATCGCACCCGCGATCGGCGCCTTCGCTGCGACCGGCGGCGAAACCGCCGCGGCGATGCTGTCGCGCTTCGGCGTCAACGGCATCCGTCTTGCCGACGAAATCGAGCCGGGCGTGTCGCTCGGCCTTACTCTTGGCCGATTGTCCGTTCCGATCGCCACCAAAGCGGGCGCGTTCGGTGACGAGCAAAGCCTCATCCGCATCAGCGAGCGCCTTCGCGCTGTCCGAACCAGGGGAAGTTTCATATGACTCGTCCGACCATTGCGATCACCATGGGAGATCCGGCCGGTATCGGACCTGAGGTGATCATGAAGGCGCTCGTGCAACCGCAGGTGCGGGCGATCTGCAATGCGCTGGTGATCGGCGACGCCAACCGTCTGCGCAAGGCCGGTCAGATCGTCCGCGAGTCGCTTAAGGTCGATGCGTTGAGCGACGCGAAGGAGGCGAATTTTGCGTCGGAGGCCGTGCAGTGCGTTGACCTGAAGCTGGTGCCGGATGATCTGCCGTTCGGCAAAGTTTCGGCGACGGCAGGTGAAGCGGCCTATCGCTATATCGAGAAAGCCGTGCAGGTGGTGCAGGCAGGGCTCGCTCAGGGCATCTGCACCGCGCCGCTCTCCAAGGAAGCGCTGCATGCGGCCGGCCACAAATATCCCGGCCATACCGAGCTCTTGGCGCATCTGACCGGCACGCCGGAAGTGTCGATGATGCTGGTGTCGCCGAAACTTCGCGTCATTCACGTGACCACGCATATCGGCCTGCTCGATGCGATCGAGAAGATCGAGCCCGGCCTCGTCGAACGTGTCATCGCACGCGGACATGACGTGCTGGTGCGCGCCGGCATCGCCAATCCGAAGATCGGCGTCTGCGCCATCAATCCGCATGCCGGCGAGAACGGGTTGTTCGGCCGCGGCGAAGAAGCCGCGAAGATCACGCCGGCCGTGGAAGCCTGTCAGCGCAAGGGCTGGGACGTGCGCGGCCCCCTGCCTGCCGACACGCTGTTCTTCCTGGCCGGCCGCGGCGACTACGACATGGTGGTCGCGATGTATCACGATCAGGGCCATGGACCCATCAAGGTGCTGGGGCTGGAAGCCGGTGTGAACATCACTGTTGGCCTGCCGGTGATCCGCACCTCGGTCGATCACGGGACCGCCTTCGACATCGCGGGTAAGGGCGTCGCCGACGAACGCAGCCTGATCGAGGCGCTGCGGCAGGCGGTCGATCTCGCGCCGAAGAAGGCGGCTTGAGGGGGCTGCCTGAGAAAGGGGACCAGAGCGGTTTCGAGCGAAGCGTGCCCTCCGCCTGTCCCTACTGGATTCGCATCTCTCCTCATGGTGAGGAGGCGCGAAGCGTCGTCTCCGGACGATGCTTCGCACCGCTTTGAGAACCATGAGGCTTCATCCTTCGAGACGTCCGCTACGCGGGCTCCTCAGGATGAGGAGCGAGATGTTAAGCGCTTATATTGCGCGGCCGACGCATCGTGGTATCCATCGGCCGTGCCGCGAAGCCGATACGGTCGAGCTCGGCTGACGGCAATGAATCTGTGGGCTGAGGTTCGATGTCGATGCGCAGCAAGGAGCGTCACGCTCGTCTGTTGGAAGCACTGAACGCGGGAGAGATCGATATCGAAGATCTCGCGCGCCGCTTCGACGTCTCCGCCTCCACCGTGCGGCGCGACCTGCAGCATCTCTCCAAGAACAATGCCGTGCGCCGCACTTATGGCGGCGCCATTCTCACCGCGCACGCAACCGAGACGACGCTCGAGCAGCGCCTTGCGGTCCAGGGCAAACAGAAGCAGGCGATCGCGCGCGCGGCGATCGATCTGATCGAGGACGGCGACACGCTGATTCTCGATGCCGGCTCGACGGTCGCAGCCTTCGGCCGACTGCTGCAGCAGCGGCGGCTGCGCATCATCACCAACAACCTTGCGCTGCTGCCCTTCCTCGCCAAGGCTCCGACCATAGAGCTTGTGGTGCTGGGCGGCGCGCTGCGCACCACCAGCATGAGCACCATGGGGCCGCTCGCCAATGACGCGCTGCGGCGCATGACCGCGGACCGCGCCGTCATGAGCGCCGACGGCGTGGTGAATGGCCGTGGCCTGTGCGAAGCGGATCTCGAGCAGGTCGCACTGAAGTCGCTGATGATGCAGCAGTCGAAAGAAGTCATCGTTCTCGCCGACGCCAGCAAGCTCGGCCGCGCCGAACAAATGGCCTGGGCGCCGCTGCCGCCGCGCTGGACTCTGGTGACTGATGTCGGCGCATCCGAGGAGCAGTGCAAGCGTCTCGCCGATGCGGGAGCGCGCTTGATCGTTGCTGGCGTTCGCTGAGCCGGCACCGCAATTTTCCGCATGATCGAAGAAAAATATCGACCGAGGCGGGGTTACGGAAACCGGCTTCCACTTTTCCGGATCATGCTCCAGAGCATTTTCGGTTCTGATTGAATCAGAACCGAAGCTCTAGATTCTTGTTTTGACGCGTTTTCTTCACGCGAACCGGTGTCCACTTCGCTCGAAAACGCTCTAGCCGCCGCCGCCAAAGCGGCGCGACCACCAGCCGGCCTTGCGCGGCGAGGCTTCGGTGGTCGTTGCTGCAGGGGCGGGCTCTGCGACCGCCGCGGGAGCGGGCTCTGCCGGCGGAATCGGCTCGGATTCGCTTTGCACGACGACGGGCGCGGGCTCGGGCTGCGAGGCGAAGCTCACTTTCTCGCGCACGGTCGAGCGGCGACGCATCGCGCGATCGTTCTCCTGCGCAGGCTCCTCGGCCTCGGGCGCGGCGACGCTCACCGGCTCCGGCTGAGGGGGCGGGCTCTCGGCCGGCTGCAGCTCGAGTTCGAACTCGGGCTCGGCGACCGGTTCAGGCTGAACCAATGTCTGTGCAGGCTCGGGCGAACCGCCGTCGAAATCGGCGACAGCGTCCGCTGCTTCCGGCTCCGCGCGCGGGCCGAGCTCGTCGGCAATCGAGGCGGCAAGACCCTCATCCGCACCATGGCCGCTACGGCGGCGGCGTCCGCCGCGACGTCCACGCCGGCGCGGACGGCGTTCGCCGTTCTGGCCTTCACCACGAGCGAAAGCCGACTGATCTTCGCTCTCGTCCTCGTCGGTCTCGACTTCCTCGGCGGCAATGCCGTCGTCGGTCTCGGGCGCAAGCCGCAACGCCTCGCCATCCTCGCGCGGCACACCGCCCTCGCGGTCGCGGGCTTCGCCACCGCGGCCGCGACGCCGCCGGCGCCGCTTTCGGCGCGGACCGTCGGCCTCTTCGCCGGCGCCCGTTTCGTCGCTCAGTCCTTCCGTCTCCTCGGTCTCGATCTCCGCCTCGATGTCGAAGGGTTCCTCGTCGTCATAGGCCTCTTCGAGCTGAGGCGGCGCGGACGCGGCCTGCGCCGCGAGCAGCGCCTTGGCGGCTTCCAGCGTGTGCACCTGCTCGCCGCGGTCGATGACGTAGGACTGCTGGCCGCTCACGGTCGCATCCGCCGCCACCGAGATCTGGACCTTGAAGGCGGTCTCGAGGTCGCGCAGATGGCCGCGCTTGTGGTTGAGGACGTAGAGCGCGACGTCGGTGCGGGTGCGCACCACGAGATTGTGGGTCGCGCCCTTCATCAGGATCTCCTCGATGCCGCGCAGGAGCTGCAGCGCCACCGACGAGACCGAGCGGACATGACCAGAGCCGCCGCAATGCGGGCAGGGCTCGGTCGAGCTCTCAAGCACGCTGGCGCGGATGCGCTGGCGCGACATCTCGAGCAGGCCGAAATGCGAGATGCGCCCGACCTGGATGCGCGCGCGGTCCTGCCGCAAACAGTCGGAGAGCTTGCGCTCGACCGCGCGGTTGTTGCGCTTCTCGTCCATGTCGATGAAGTCGATGACGATCAGGCCCGCGAGGTCGCGCAGGCGGAGCTGCCGCGCAACTTCCTCCGCCGCCTCGAGATTGGTCTTGAGAGCGGTATCCTCGATGTGATGCTCGCGTGTGGCGCGGCCGGAGTTGACGTCGATCGAGACCAGCGCCTCGGTCTGGTTGATGACGATGTAGCCGCCGGAGCGTAGCTGCACGGTCGGGGAGAACATCGCGTCGAGCTGGCTCTCGACGCCCATCCGAGAGAACAGAGGCTGGCCGTCGCGGTACTGCTTCACCACGCGGACGTTCTCCGGCATCAGCATCTTCATGAAGTCGCGCGCTTCGCGGTAGCCGGGTTCGCCGGCCACCATGATCTCGTCGATCTCCTTGTTGTAGAGGTCGCGCAGCGAGCGCTTGATCAGCGAGCCTTCCTCGTAGACGAGGGTAGGGGCCTGCGACTTCAGGGTCAGGTCGCGCACGGTTTCCCACATGCGGATCAGATATTCGAAGTCGCGCTTGATCTCCTGCTTCGAACGCGAGGCTCCGGCGGTCCGCAGGATGATGCCCATACCCTCGGGCACGTCGAGATCCTGCACCACTTCCTTGAGCCGCGAGCGGTCCTGGGCCGAGGTGATCTTGCGGCTGATGCCGCCGCCGCGCGCGGTGTTGGGCATCAGCACCGCGTAACGGCCGGCGAGCGAGAGATACGTCGTCAGCGCCGCGCCCTTGTTGCCGCGCTCTTCCTTGACGACCTGCACCAGCATCACCTGCCGGCGCTTGATGACTTCCTGGATCTTGTACTGGCGTCGCGGTCGGAAGGTGCGCTCCGGCACCTCCTCGAGCACGTCGTCGCCGCCAACGGATTCGACGACTTCCTCTTCTTCTTCGCCGTCCTCGTCATCCTCATCGTCATGCGCCTCGTCGCCGAGCGGCTCGGCGCCATGCTCGTCGTGCGGCGCAGCCTCCGCGACGAGTTCCGCGGGGGCATGCTCATCGGACGCCGGATGCTCCTCGCTGGGCTGCGCGGTCTGTTGCGCATCCTCGGCGTGGGCGGCGTTTTCCTCGACCTGCTCCTCTCGGGCGCGCTCGGGCTCGTGGTTAACCTCGATCTCGGCCCCGACATCCGGAGTGGCCGCGGCGGCCGATGCCTCGATCGCGGCGACGACCGGGTCGGGTTGCGCTTCCGTTGCAGCGGCCTCGCTCAGAGCCGGCGCATGATCATGGTCGTCATGAGCATGACGGTCGTCGTGAGCACGCTCGTGTTCGTGTTCGCCGTGCTCGTGCCCATCACGATCGTGCTCGTCATGACGGTCGTGCTCGTCAGCATGCTCGTGTGCTTCGTGCTCATGGTGTTCATGCGCATCGGCGCCGAGGTCGTGCTGCTCGGCCTCCGTATGAAGCGCGTGATCCTCATCGGCCTGCGGATCGAGCGGCTCGGCACCCTCGACGACCTCGCTCTGCACGCGCTCGCCATGGCTGCGGCGGCGGGCATTGCGGTGCCGGGAGCGGCGGCGGTGAGGCCGGCTTTCGCTTTCCTCCTCGGCTTCGCGATGGGCGCGCTCTTCGGCCTCGATCAGCGCCTGACGGTCGGCGACCGGGATCTGGTAATAGTCTGGATGGATTTCGCTGAAGGCAAGGAAGCCATGGCGATTGCCGCCATACTCGATGAACGCCGCCTGCAGCGACGGCTCTACGCGCGTCACTTTGGCGAGGTAAATATTGCCGCGCAGTTGCTTGCGTTGGGCAGTCTCGAAATCAAATTCTTCGACGCGATTGCCGCGGACCACGACGACCCGGGTCTCTTCCGGGTGGGTGGCATCGATCAACATCTTGTTGGGCATTCTGGAGCTCTTGAAGGCGGCGGGCGCGTAGCATGGCGCGCGCGAATTGCGCCGCCCGGTGACGCGACGGTCCACCTGATTCGGGGGTGAGGGGAAGGCCAAAACGCAAATCGCGGCGCCGTGCCGAACCCGCTCCCACCGGAACGACGCGGCGTGCGGAGTTTTCGCCTCGCGTGGTCGCGATCGTCTGGGGGGTGTTGGTCGGCAACACAGTCTGGCGCATTAAGCGGTTGGCCCGTCTGAACATATTTTGGCGGCAAACAATACCGCCGCATCCTTCGCTGAAGGCCCGGCGCGGCGCGAAAGCGCTCGCCGGCCAATCACATATCGGCCCCCTTTTTGACCATGATCGTTTCGAAAAACTGGTACCCAGTTCTCCGGATCATGCTTTGGGGCCGAACAATCAGTTCTGCCGTGTCTCGCCCCTTGCCACACAGAATGTGTCTGGGGCCGGACGCCGCTCGGGCTCAAACCGCCACTCCATGTCAGCCGCGCGCGGCGCTGGCTGGGGAGGGACCGGGAAAAACGCTGGTTCCTTCGGCTTGAAGGTTCCACCGCTGCACCGGGAGGCTGAACGCGACACAACCGGGAGTATTAGCCATCAGCACCACGTACATACGTGGATTGATCGTCACGCGCAAGGGAGCGTCGGCGGCGGGGCAACAGTCGAACCATTTCGCCCGTGCGGTATTAGGGTCTCGTTAACCCTGTGGTTCTAATGCGGTATGACGACGGCTCGGAGGGTGCCGAATCGTGGCGGACCGCGTAAATCGATGGACTTCGCTGGGGTGCAGACTGTTGTGCGCCGCAGCATTGTCGTGCGGCCCGTTTGTTGTTCCCGGCGTAGCTGAAGGAACGCCGCCAAGCCCTTCTGCAAACACTGATTTTCCTATCGTTTCCGAAGCCCGGTTGGCCGGCGACGCCAAACAGACCCGGTTCATTGTCGATCTCGACAAGAAGATCCAGTTCCGCGCCTTCACGCTAGCCGACCCCTACCGGGTGGTGGTGGATATTCCCCAGGTGATGTTCCAGCTTCCTTCCGGGACCGGCAATGCCGGGCGCGGGCTGGTGAAGGCATTCCGCTACGGGCTGGTGATGCCCGGCGGTTCGCGAATCGTCTTTGACCTGACGGGCCCGGCGAAGATCGCCAATTCCTACGTGCTGGACGCGGCCAACGGCCAGCCGCCGCGCCTGGTCCTGGAACTGGAGCAGGTTGACCGCAACGCGTTCACTCAGCAGCTTGCGCTGGACGACCGGCCGGAGCTGAAGCCAACCATCGCGGACGCCAAGGCGGCGATGCCAGCCGAGGGAACACCCAACGCAAAACCGGGCGAGCCGGCGGATTCGCGCCCCCTGATCGTGATCGATCCCGGCCATGGCGGCATCGACAACGGTACCCAGTCGAACGGCGAGTTGGAAAAGACCCTCGTGCTCGGCTTCGGGCTCGCCTTGCGTGATCGGATCGAGAAGTCGGGCAAATACCGGGTCGTCATGACCCGCACCGATGACACGTTTATCCCGCTGAACGACCGGGTCAAAATCGCCCGCAGCCAGTCGGCGGCGCTGTTCGTCTCGATCCATGCCGACGCGCTGCCGCGCCGGGAAGGCGACGCCCAGGGCGCCACCATCTATACGCTGTCTGACAAGGCCTCCGACGCCGAAGCGGAGCGGCTGGCGGAAGCCGAGAACAAGGCGGACGCCATCGCCGGCGTGAACCTGTCCGATGAGCCGACCGAGGTCGCCGATATCCTGATCGATCTCGCCCGCCGCGAGACCAAGACATTCTCCAACCGCTTCGCGCGGTTGTTGGTGTCCGAGATGAAGACGACGGCGCGGATGCACAAGCACCCGCTGAAATCGGCGGGCTTTCGGGTCCTGAAGGCGCCCGACGTGCCCTCGGTCCTGGTCGAACTCGGCTATGTCTCCAACAAAGGCGACCTCGAACACCTGGTATCGGAGAACTGGCGCAACAAGGCGGTGGGATCGATGCTGCAGGCCATTGACGCCTTTTTTGCCAAGCGACTCGCGACGGCCACGCCGGATACGCCGGACAAGTGACAGTGCCGAGAAAAGGCGCCGCTCGGAACCAGGAAGCCCTAGTTTGGCCACAGCGGCAACGGTATACGACATCGTCTGGGGGCCTCGCGGAATCGGCCGATTTTGTCCGCGGAGCGCTGTATTGTTCGCCTCAAGCACCCGCAGGCTGTTAGGGCCAGGGGCATTCGCAACGAGGAACTGTCGCCGGCTGGTCTGGCGCAACAGGGTTGAAACGGAACTTCGATAATGCGCTTGCTGGTGCGGTTCATGGGTTTCTTGTTCGCCGCGGGGACCGTCGTGTTCCTGGTCGGCGTGGCCGGCGTCGCGGGCGCGATCTGGCATTTCTCCAAGGACCTGCCGGACTATTCTCAGCTTCAGGACTATGAGCCGCCGGTGATGACGCGCGTGCACGCGTCCGACGGCTCGCTGCTCGGCGAATATTCGAAGGAGCGGCGGCTCTATCTGCCGATCCAGGCGGTGCCCAAGCTCGTCATCAACGCGTTCCTCGCAGCCGAAGACAAGAATTTCTACGAGCACGGCGGCATCGACTTCTCCGGCATGGCGCGCGCTGCGATCCTGTACGCGCAGAATTATGGCTCGGGCCGCCGGCCGCAGGGCGCGTCGACGATCACGCAACAGGTCGCCAAGAACTTCCTGCTCACCAACGAGGTCTCGTTCGCTCGCAAGATCAAGGAAGCGCTGCTCGCGATGCGCATCGAGCGCGCTTACTCCAAGGATCGCATCCTCGAGCTCTATCTGAACGAAATCTATCTCGGCCTTGGTGCCTATGGCGTCGCCGCCGCCTCGCTGGTCTATTTCGACAAGTCGGTGAATGAACTGACCGTCGCCGAAGCCGCCTATCTCGCCTCGCTGCCGAAGGCGCCGGCGGCGCTGCATCCGGTGCGCAACCGCGACCGCGCGATCGAGCGCCGCAACTACGTGATCGACCGGCTGCTCGAGAATGGCTGGATCAAGCAGGCCGACGCCGACAAGGCGCGCAAGGAGCAGTTGGTCGTCACCAATCGCAGCAACGGCTCACACACCTTTGCCGGCGAATATTTCGCCGAGGAGGTCCGCCGCGACATCTTCGAGCGATACGGCGAGAAGAAGCTTTACGAGGGCGGCTTGTCGGTGCGCACCACGCTCGATCCGAAGATCCAAGTGATGGCGCGCAAGACCATGGCCGCCGGCCTCGTCAACTACGACGAAGGGCAGGGCTGGCGCGGCCCGATCACCAAGCTCGATGTTTCCGGCGATTGGGGCGTGAAGCTCGCCGACGTCAAATCGCTCTCCGACATCTCGCCGTGGCGAATTGCGGTGGTGCTCGAAACCAGCGACCAGTCGGCGCGAATCGGATTCCAACCCGGCCGCGAGCTCGGCGGCGCCGTCAGCAAGCAGCGGCAGACCGGCATCATCACGCTCGATGGCGTGCGCTGGGCAAGGCCCACTTCCGGCGCGGCGCGCGGGCGGACGCCAACGGCGGTGTCGCAGGTGCTCGCGCCCGGTGATGTAATCTATGCCGACCCTCTGGTGACCAAGGAGGGCACGGCGGTCGAAGGCCAGTACCGGCTGCGGCAATTGCCGGAAATCTCCGGTGCCATGGTCGCGATGGATCCATGGACTGGCCGCGTGCTGGCCATGGTCGGCGGCTTCTCGTTCGACCAGAGCCAGTTCAACCGCGCCACCCAGGCCTATCGGCAGCCGGGCTCGTCGTTCAAGCCGATCGTCTATTCGACGGCGCTGGATAATGGCTACACGCCATCCACCGTGGTGGTCGACGCGCCCATCGAAATCGACCAGGGGCAGGGCGCCGGCGTCTGGCGCCCGGAGAACTATTCGACTGGCAAGTATTACGGTCCGACCACGCTGCGCAACGCGCTGGCGCGCTCGCTGAACACCGTCACGGTGCGGCTGGCGCAGGACATCGGCATGCCCCTGATCGGCGAATACGCCAAGCGCTTCGGCGTCTATGACGAACTGCCGAACTATCTCTCCTATGCGCTCGGCGCCGGCGAGACCACGGTGATGCGGATGGTCACGGCCTATTCGATGTTCGCCAATAGCGGCCGCCGCGTGAAGCCGACGCTGATCGACCGCATCCAGGATCGTTACGGTCACACCATCTACAGGCATGACCAGCGCGAATGCCGCGGCTGTGACGCGCCCGGCGGCTGGAAGAACCAGCCCGAGCCGCAGCTCGTCGATCGCCGCGAGCAGGTGCTCGATCCGATGACGGCCTACCAGATCACCTCGATGATGGAAGGCGTGGTCCAGTACGGAACCGCCACGGCGGTGAAGGAAGTCGGCAAGCCGATCGCCGGCAAGACCGGCACCACCAACGACGAGAAGGACGTCTGGTTCATCGGCTTCTCGCCGGATCTCGTAGTCGGTGTCTACCTGGGTTACGACAAGCCGCGCAATCTCGGTCGCAAGGCCACCGGCGGCGCATTGGCCGCGCCGGTCGCGCGCGATTTCCTCAAACTTGCACTGGCGGAAAAGCCGGCAACGCCGTTCAAGATTCCGGCCGGCATCAAGCTCGTCCGCGTCGATTCCAAGAGCGGCATGCGCGCTGGCCCGGGCGAGGGGGGACGCACCATCCTGGAGGCATTCAAGCCGGGCACGGCGCCGCCGGATAGCTACTCCGCTATCGGCGTGGCCGACGCCGAGGGCCGGTTGCCGCCGGCCGTCGCGCCCGACGCAGGTGCGATCATGCGTCCCGGCGGATTGTATTAGCGCCCTGAAGCTCCAAATCATCGGGAAATAGGCTCGCGGCCGATTGCGCTTCAGCGCTTCGGCCGCTACATCCCTCACAAGACATTCATAATTCAGACCAGAAAGACCATGCGCGCGGAAGTGGAACGCCTTGTTGAAGAGATCAAGCAGTCGGTCGGGCTGCTGAGGAGGCATCTTTGACGTCGAGAAATCGACGGCACGGCTGGCCGAGCTGAACAAGCTCGCCGAAGATCCCGATCTCTGGAACGATCCCCAGAAAGCCCAGAAACTGATGCAGGAGCGCACCTCGCTGGAGGATGCGCTGTCCGGCATCAGCAAGGTCGAGCGCGAGCTCGAGGACAATGTCGGCATGATCGAGCTCGGCGAGGCCGAGAACGATGAGGGCGTCGTCGCGGAAGCCGAGAAGGCGCTCAAGGACCTCAAAAAGGAAGTCGCCCGGCGCGAGCTGGAGGCGCTGTTGTCAGGCGAGGCCGACAAGTTCGACTCCTATCTGGAAGTCCATGCCGGCGCAGGCGGCACCGAGAGCCAGGATTGGGCGCAGATGCTGCTCCGCATGTACACGCGCTGGGCGGAGAATCATGGCTTCAAGGTCGAGTTTCTCGAGGAATCCCAGGGCGAAGAAGCGGGCATCAAGTCCGCCACCATCCAGATCAGCGGCCACAACGCCTATGGCTGGCTGAAGACGGAGGCCGGAGTGCATCGTCTGGTCCGGATTTCGCCGTTCGATTCCAATGCGCGCCGCCACACCTCGTTCTCGAGCGTGACGATCTTTCCGGTGGTCGACGACAGCATCAAGATCGACATCAAGGAGTCGGATGTGCGCACGGACACCATGCGCTCGGGCGGCGCCGGCGGCCAGCACGTCAACAAGACCGAGTCCGCGGTGCGCCTGACCCATATCCCGACCGGCATCGCCGTGGTCTGCCAGGCCGGCCGCTCCCAGCACAAGAACCGCGCGCAGGCGTGGGACATGCTGCGCGCCCGACTCTACGAGATCGAATTGAAGAAGCGCGAGGAGCAGGCCGCCGCGGATCAGGCCGCCAAGACCGATATCGGTTGGGGCCACCAGATCCGCTCCTACGTGCTGCAGCCCTACCAGATGGTGAAGGACCTGCGCACGGGCGTGCAGACCTCCGATACCGCAGGCGTGCTCGACGGCGACCTTGACGAGTTCATGGCGGCCACGCTGGCGCAAAAGGCTTTCGGCACGACGGCTGGCGCGATTGAGGATGTCGATTAATAAAGGAAGCGCGCCGTTTCGGCTTGCTCATGCAACCGGCTGCACGCTTTTCCACTCCGACAGCCATTGCGTGAATCGGCCGCTGTCACGCGCCCCGCCGTGCCACGCGGCGTACACGGTGCCATCGCTTGCGACCATGATGACCGCGTCGAGCCCCTTGGAGCGGCGCAGTGTGTCGATGGCCTGGCTTGGCGTCTGCGCGATCGGGCCTGCGACATTGAACGACGTGTTAACCGACACTTCGACGCCGATGCGGCGGCCGAGCGCCTTGAGATAGGCGTAGGTGAGGGGATCGTCCTGCTCGCGCACGATCTGGATGCGGCCGGTGCCGTCGGCGTGGACGACGGCCGGGATCTTGTCGCGCGCGTGCGGTTTTGAGCGTGCGGTCAGCACCATGTAGTTATAGGCGTTGTAGTCGTCGTCGGAGGCGCCGGGCAGCACTTCGAAATAATACTGCGCCGCCTCCAGCGTCGCCATCGGCGCCAGGGGCCGGATCGCCTCGCGATATTTCACGCGTTCGTTCAGGCGCTCGCGCGTGGCGGGATCGCAGGGGTTGGCGAGGATCGAACGATGGCCGAGCGCGCGTGGCCCGGTCTCGGCCGGGCCCTGATAGATCGCGATCACGCCGTTCTGTGCCACCATGAACGCCATCAGGTCGGCGATGGCGTCGCGTCCCTCAGGCGTCGAGATGTCGCCGATCCGCTCTGAGGCAATGTCGTCCGCCTTCAGCGCGATCGCGATGTCGTCAGATGTCGGCGGCATGCCGCAGTAGAACGCATGCGTCATCGGCCCGCCGCGCGGAGCACCGGCGAGATGCGCGAACAGCCAGGCGGCGCCGATGGTGACGCCGGGATCGCCGGGCACCGGCGGCACCCACAGATGCAATTGCGCGCGCCGGCCCTGCGCATTGGCAAACCAGCTCTCATCGAAATGCTCGATCAGGCGCATGTTGCCGACGGCGTTGAGCGCGACGCCGCCGGTCAGCACCAACCGGCGGGCGCCGGTTGTGCGCAACAGATGATCCACGACATGGATCATTGCGTCCTCGAACACGAGCTGCGTCGCGGCGGCCTTGTCGAGGCGATCCTGCGTGTCGGGACGGTGCTTGATATCCTCGACGCGCAGCATCGCGTCGGGATTCCAGAGTTGATCCGGCTTGAGCGGTTCGCCGAGAATATCGGTCAACGCGGCCTTGTAGGGATTGTCGAACGGGTCGCAGTACCAGTTCGCCATCGCGCGGTTGAGCCAGACTTCGCCGTCGGCGCCGAGATGCAGCACCTTGCGGAGCCTCCGATAATAGGGATTGCTCAATCGGCTCATATCGCCCCAGGCGGCTGCGCCCATGTAGCGTCCCTCGCTGGACAGCCAGGTCCAGCCGCCCTGGGTCGAGGAGATCACGCTGTAGAACGCGCCGAGTGAATCGAACATGCTCTCGTTGCAGTAGAGCCGGCGCATCGCGCCTTTCTCGACGACGTAAAGCGAGAGCGAGCCGAGATCGCCGATGCCGTCGAGCACGGCGATGGCGACCGGCTCGCCGTCATCCTTGAAAGGAGATGCCGCGAACGAGAACCAGGCATGATTGTCGTGGTGCGGCAGGCAGATCAGGGGCACGCGCTCGGAAAGCTTGAGCTGGCGGGCGAGGATCTTTGGTGTCCGCGTCATCTGGTCGAGGCGGCGGCCATTGAAGGCGGACGCTTCCGTCGTGCGCAACAATTTCAGGCTTTGCGGCAATTCCTCCAGCACCGAGCGCGCCAGCGTGCCGGCAAGCGTCGGATAGTCCCAGCTTGTCAGCCAAGCGTCGATCGCGCCGACATCGCGTCCCATCCCGCGTAATGTTGCGACAACGGCGTCGATCGATTTTTCAGGGTATTCCGTCGTGTGCTTGTTGCCGGAAAAGCGTTCTTCCTCGTTGTTGACGATCAGGCGCGGGCCGTCTCGTTGAGTCACCTCGACCAGTGCGATGCCCGAATTGTGCGTGCCGGGAAGGCCGAGGCCCGCGAGATAGATGGTCTCGCCGCGGGCGAGCTTGTCGCGGACAGAGGCAATCCGGGCGTCGGCGAACTCGGAGCCGAGCTGATGGAAGCTTGCCGCTCCCATCGTCTTCGCCGCCAGCCATCGCGCGGTGCGAAAGCCTGCGGCGCCGAGCCTGCGATGTCGCGGACCAATTCGCGTGTTCGGTTCCAAGTCCTGAGTTCCTGTCGGTGCGATCTCGAATGCATCAATCACACTTTCTGCCAAGCAACAATGCCGTTTCGTTTGCGCACCGATTCTGTAGGATGGGTAGAGTGAAGCGAAACCCATCACTCGCGCAGCTTGCTATCGAAGCTGATGGGTTTCGCTTCACTCTACCCATCCTACGTCCGATTCAACGGATATGAGTTCGCATTCTCGCGGCGCTTTGCGTCCGAGTTTTGCTTCACTTTCCACCCTCTCGAAATCAGAGGGCGCAGGGAAAGCCGGGTGCTGGTTGCACCCGTGGGTCCCGTGCAACAAAAAGCACGGGGGTAGGACCACAGGTTCAACCGAATACACTCCGGCTTTCCCTGCGCGATGGTGTTACGGCTTCCTTCGTGCTCTCCCCGGTGACCGGCCCGGTGACCGGGCTTTCTTGCCACCGTCACTCTGCGGATACTTGATCCACAAAACTTAGCGCCAGCGTCGGGGCGCCAGGACCACACGACTTCGCCGTCCGCTGATGTCGCGTTCGTCTTTCGCAACACCAACGTCCACCGCATCTCACCGCAACGTTCGTGACGATCGCGAGCCGCCCCTCATTCGCGTGAGACGCGCGGAGTTAAATCACTGATTTGCCCGACGACGGAAGCGGAATATTTTTCGTGTGGGGGCTGGACGACGCAAATCACCTTGGAGTCGCTGGCGAATTGTTCTCCGTCATTCCGGGGCGTCCGAAGGACGAACCCGGAATCCATTTCTCCGCCTGCGCCTGTAGCCTGATGGATTCCGGGCTCGCGCTCCGCGCGCCCCGGAATGACGACGGAGATCAGCCCGCGCTGAGGCGCACGCCGGCGCGCAGGAATTTTTGCGGGTCGACTGCGTCGCCGTCGATGCGTGTCTCGTAGTGGAGGTGCGGGCCGGTCGAACGGCCGGTCGAGCCGACGGCGCCGATCACCTGGCCGATCTTGACGTTTTCGCCGACCTTGACGTTGATCTCGGACAGGTGGCCGTAGCGGGTGGAAAGACCATTGCCGTGATCGACCTCGACCATGCGGCCGTAACCGCCGGCCCAGCCCGATGACACCACCTTGCCATTGGCGGTGGCGCGGACGGGATCGCCCATCGCGGCGCGGAAATCGAGGCCGGTATGCATCGCGGGACGGCCGAGGAACGGATCCGTGCGGACGCCGAAGCCCGAGGTGAACTCGACTTCACCGATCACGGGCTTGCGGTAGGGCACCAGCGTCAGCGTGGCGTTCAAGCGCTGCATCTGCGCGCGGGTGATGTTGATGCGGTTGAGTTGCCGCTCGAACGGACCGGCGTCGCCGGGCAGCTTGACGGGCACGAAGGGGCCGCCGATCGCCGAGCGTGGGGTCGCGGCTTCGAGCTGCGACATGTTGAGACCGAGATCCGTGATCACACCGCGCATCCGGCGGACCCGCGATTCCATGGTCTCCTCGGCTGAGCTCAGCGCTGCCATCTGGCGTCGCTCGACCTGGTCGAGCGAGGTCTGGAGACGGACCAGGACATTGTCGAAGCCTTGCAGCTTGGCGAACTGGTTCACCGGTGCCGCCGCCTTGATCGGGGCGCGCGATTCCAGCCGCGCCTCGCGATCCGGCGGCGCCGCGAAGATCACGGTGTCGCTGATCGGCGAGGGCTTTGGCGTCGCCGTCGATTCCGGCGCGGCATTGCGCGCGGGCGGGCGGATCGAGCCGGTTGTTGCGACATCCGGCATCGAGCCCAGCGCAGTGGCGCGGGCTTCGAGCGCGGTCTGCCGGCGCATGATCTGCTCGAGCTTCTGGTCGAACTGTTCCTGGTCCAGGAGCTGCCGGCTGGTGGTGCGGTCGACCTTGGCGCGCAATTCCGCGATCCGGTCCTCATAGGAGAATTGCATCTCGGCCTGGCGGGCCAGCAGCCGGGTCAGGACGTCGTCGCGAAACGCAAAATAGGTCGCGGTTGCGGCCGACCATATGCCGAGCAGGACCACCGAGCCGACCGCAGCCCAGAACAGGACCGGGCCAATGCGAACCTGCTTGCCGGCATGGACGAGCGACTATCTGGATTGTCAAGTTGCATTGGCGTAAGCGGCACGCGCCTCGCGTGCTTTGGCGTTGAGGCGGACCAGGAGCTTACGGGCGAGCGCAATGCGAATGACCATTTTTTCCTTTCCGGCA